>JAIOQJ010000732.1 GCA_021413475.1 Planctomycetota bacterium
CGGCAGCGATGGCGGATTCGGGTTCTTCTTCGAATCGTCCACCCCCTGCTTCGCCTTGCTGAATTCGAGTCGCAACGAATAAGCACGTCCGCCGATCAGATAGAGCGATCCGCGAAACTCCGTATCGGTGCCGGACTTCACCCAGGCATCGATCAACGGCCGACCCAGGTCATTTACCCAAAGCCGCAGCGCATGTTCGGTGCGGATGACGAACTCGTAGTCCCCCGTCTCAGGCGGAATCACCGAACCTTCCCAGCGAATGCAAAATTGGTGCGCGTCGAACTTGTCGTTGGGCCCCGCCTTGCCGAAATCGAAGCGAACTTCGGGATCGATGCGGTCGATCATCCGCTTGTTGGCCTGGAAGTTTCGAGCGTTGAAGTACTCGCCCTTCAGGCCTTGGCGTTCGTCCATTTTCACGGGCGCGCGGAAGCTACCAATCAGATCGGCAACGGTATGGCGATACTGCCGCACCGTGAGATGCGAAAGCTCCACGCGCGGCGGCTTGTTCCGCTCCCGGGCAGCCGTTGAGTAGAAGGTGTCGTGAATGTAAAGCGACACGTGCATGGCGTCCGGGCCGACGCAGGTTCCCGGCTTATCCTCGGGCATCGTCTTGGCGATCAACGTCGCGAGTTGAGCGGGCGAGCGATCGCCCACCAGTGGTCGCGGGAAGAATTCCTTCACGCCCTCCCCCGCCGCCCCGTGACACTTGGCGCACTGCTGCCGATAGATCTGTTCGCCGGTCAACGGCTCGGCCGCGAACACGGATGAAGCCATCAGCAACAGGAACGCGATCAACAAGGGTCGGAACATTTCGCAGAGTCTCATCGTGGTATTGGAAGGCAATGTGCAGAGAGCGGCAGGGCATTGTTAGTCTGGACTTTTCATCGCTCGAAGTCAAGGATTTCGGGGCTGCCGTGCGATCATCCAGCACGATTCGTGTTTCGTCATACCGATATGCGGATAGTATTCCTGGGCCTTCGGGGCCGCGAGCAAGATGAGGCTGGTGTGTAATCCCGCAGCTTCGTGCGTGCGGCGAATTAGTTCACGGCCAATTCCCTGGCGTTGATATTGTTCATCAACGGCGAGGTCCGAGAGGTACGTGCAGTAAGCAAAATCGGTGATCGCGCGTGAGACTCCAATTAACACTCCCGCGACACGTGCGGTCACGATCACGTCCGCGTTCTTGAGCATTGTTTCAATCGTCGCGGCTTCGCGAACGGGACGGCGTTCGGCCAGGGTTGAACGGACCAAAACATCCTTGAATTCCTCCTGCGAGAGATCCGGTTCCAATTGGTAGGTGACTGAGGTCACATCAAGCCTCCTTGGGAAGCATCGCGTTCATCGTCGCGGCAATGGCGAGAGCGTTCTCGTCACCGCGTTCTTGCATGGCCCGAATGACCTTCGCCCGGCGTTCGAGCGGCTGATTCTGATTGAGCTTCCACTTCCCCTCGATCTTATCAATCATTAGGCGAAATCCGACGATCTGGGCGAGCAACCGTTCCACGAAGGTGCTCGAGCCGTCGAACGTCCAAGGCCGCGGCATTCCCTGCTCGTAAAGTTCCACCGTCTTTCGAACGACTTCCAATAATGAATCCGGCTCCTCGATGAGCTCGATCTGTCCATACACGTGCACGGCTATGTAGTTCCAGGTCGGCACCACCTGCTCGGCCTGGTACCAAGTCGGTGAAATATAGGCGTGTGGACCCGTGAAAATCCCGAGCACGTTTTGTCCGCTGGCCTGCCGCCATTGTGGGTTTGCCCGTGCCATGTGGCCGATGAGCGTGCCGTGCGGTCCACTGGTTCGATCCAGCAAATAGGGGAGATGCGTGCCAAATGGCTCGCCGTCGACATTCGAAACGAACAGGCCAAAACTGTTCTGTTCGATGAAATCGTGCAGCTTGGTCAAATCGGTTTCAGCAAAGTGAGCGGGGATATACATCGATAAAATTCCTCAAGCCCTGGGGTGAGGCTTTGCGAACCCCAGGGATCAATCACCATAAGCGGTTGTATTGTTGTCCCACAATCGTAGACTTCAAGAGCGGGGGTTGAGTAGCAGAAAGCTCGTCAGGCTAATCCCCTGAAGGCGTGGGTGCGAATCCCACTCTCCGCGCTGTCTCACTCTCGTGAACGGCTTCTCCTACATGAATGGAATGAAAATCATGGCAAAGGGCAACAACGCACAAGGCAAGGACAAGAAGAAACCCAAGAAGGATCCCAAGGCGGCTCCCGTGAAAGCGGCACCGCTGAAGAAGAAGAAATGACGAGCCGAACGAGGGTAAGAAGCGGGGTCTCGACCCCGCTTCTTGCGTTTCCGGGGCGAGCCGGCTCCCGTGAGGGGCCGGAGGAACTACAAATAC
>JAIOQJ010000733.1 GCA_021413475.1 Planctomycetota bacterium
TAAATGTACCCGTTCGTGTAACCGGCCACGAATGTTGTCTTGTACGGCGACGTTTTCTTCACGTTCAGCCCGATCTCGACGGTCAGTTCACCGGGGAACGTCACGAGCACGAAGTCGCCGATGCGTAGGCCCGTCATTTCCACATCGATTGGCTTTCGCCCGGCGGCCAGGTTGCTCGCCTGATGTTTCCGCAGCAAGGCGAGATTGGTCTGCAAGCGCGTAAGCTGTTCCATGATGAGAATATTCTCGAGGTAGGCTTTCAGATTCTTTCGATTCGTCTCGTCGAGCTTGGCGAAATCATCACGGCCCATCGCCTTCTCATGGAGGTAGCGATGGGAATAGAACGAGGGAGTATCCTTCGACAGGCTATACTTGATATCCAATTCGAGAAACGTCTTCAGGTTCAGGCTCGTTCCCTTCAGCGATTTCAACAGCTTCGCCTGCTCGGCCAGGAGGGCGTCGATGCGCTCGGTGTTGTCGGCACGCGGTAGTTTGATCGTTTCATGGACGACCTTCAATGAACCACCCACGCACTTGATCTTCCGAATGGCCTGCAAGACACTCAAGCCAAGCATGTTGCCGAGCGGCTCGGCACTGCGCGGAAGATTGACGTCCTTGTAAAGCACGGGATTGATGTCGCCGCCGCATCCCTGCACGAACAGGGCGATCGTGCCATCACTCAAGTTGTTCTCGATCACCTGAGAGGCGAATCCGATGATGTCCGCCGTGTTCCCTCCATTGGGGACTCCCATGATGGGATGGCAGGCGAAGTTGTAGACCACGGCGAGCGTTTGCCCGTCCTCCTTGTCGAGGCGGAGGATGCCGATCTGCGGATCGATCGGGCCAACGGCCGCGACCGCGTCGTCCGGCGGCATCGAATAGGCATGGCGAACGTCGACCTCCTTGCCGCTTTTGAGCATCAACCGACGATTTTCCGAGATGCGCTTTTCCTGGCCGACGCCCACGCCGATTCGAACGGGGACCAGTGTCTCGGCCGCCTTCTTCACCACTTCCACCGTCTTCTCATCGACGTCGGCACAGACGATGCCGTGACAGTGGCTGGCATTGATCATCACGCTTTCGGGGGCGATCTTCATTTCTTTCTGAAGCTTGGTTCGCACTTTGCCTAGGTAGTCGTTGCCGATCGGCCCAATCTCGCCCATGGCGACCGCATCAACGGTGATGATCACCGCGGTCGTGGCGTCGCTCTTGATGACCAGGGCCTTCACGTAAAGCGGATCGTTGGCGGGAAAGCCTGTCTTGCTCGTGACTTCGACCTTGGCCACGCCGGCCAAGATTTGCCCCGCTTTGGCCGGCTTCTCAGCAGGGTCTTTGGCTTTCGGTGTATCGCACGCTTCCGGCGTGTCGTTGAACTTGCTGGACTCAGCGCATCCGGCCAGGGTAAAAGCTACGAGAAGAAGAAGGCCGTGACGGATCATGATGGACACCGTGAGAAATAGCGGGAGGGGCGAAACGTTCGCAATTTTATTTTATTGTTCATTCGTGTGCGGGCCCCGGCCGAA
>JAIOQJ010000734.1 GCA_021413475.1 Planctomycetota bacterium
AAAAATCGCAAGGTTTAAGACTATGATGACGAAGACGACGATCGACCCAAGAAAAAGAAGAAAAAACGCCGCAAGGGCGAAGAACTGAGCGCGTACGGCAAGTTGAAAAGTAACATCTGGGTACGGGCGATCGTCCTTGGCGTGCTCTTGAGCATCCTCGGCTATCTCGTTTACATCAACTTCATCAAGAAGAAGAAAGAAGAGCCAACATCGTTGCCGCCGGCGGTGACCGAAGAAGAAGATTACTCGAAGCCCATAACGCCGCCCGTTCCCAAAAAGCTTCCAAAGAACCAGTGACATGAAGTAGTCCGGTTGCTCCGCAACCGGTCAAATAGCGCCGCCTGTTCCGAAGAGGCATCCCAATAACGAGTGACAAGAAGTAGTCCGGTTGCTCCGCAACCGGTTAAACCAGTTGCGGAGCAACCGGACTACTTGAATCTCGGAGTTCGATGATGAACCGTCTTTTCAGCTTTACCGTGATTGCTTGCCTCGTCTCGAGTTCCGCACGTGGAGCCGATCCGGACATCGATGCGATTCTGAAGAATGAAAATCGCCGAGTGGCCTGGGAGCGGCTGGTCGAGCGAGGGCCCAAGGCGTTGCCGAACTTGCTCGATTCCATGAACACCAAGGACACCGCCGCGGCCAACTGGCTGCGCACGGCGTTCGACCGAATCGTTGATCGGGACATCGCCGCCGGTGGCAAAGGGATCGATATCGTCGTTCTGCAAAAGTACATCGACGACACCACCAAGTCGGGCCGGGCACGGCGATTAGCCCTCGACCTCCTCGAATCGCTCAAACCCGGCACGCGCGATACGCTGGTTGCCGGCTGGATCAACGACCCTGAGTTTCGCTTTGATGCCGTGGCCGAGATCGTGAAGAAAGCCGAGAAACTTCCCGCCGAGCAGGCGAAAATCGAGTTACAAAAAGCCTTCGCCGCGGCCCGCGATATCGAGCAATCCAAAGCAATTGCTGGGAAACTCGACAAGCTGGGTGTGCAAGTCAGTGTCATCAAACATCTCGGCTTCGTCCTCGATTGGCACGTGATCGGGCCGTTCGACGGGCTAAATCAAAAGGGCTTCGCGACACCTTATCCGCCCGAAGAAAAGGTCGATCTAGCCGCCACGCTGCAAGGCAAGACCGGCATGGTGACGTGGAAGCGTCTGACGCTGAAGGAAGCGAACGCATCGGCGGGCGGCCGGTTGGGGCTGATGAATTTGCTTCCCACACTCGGCACGCACCACGATGCGGTGGCCTATGCTTACACGGTCATTCATGTAGGGAAAGCGATCGAGACGGAGTTCCGCGGCTCGGCGGATGACAATCTCTCCGTCTGGGTCAATGGCAAGCGTGCTTTCGGCTTCGAGGAATACCGCAACGGCGTCCGGCACGATCGTCATCGTTTCCCGGTGAAGTTTAACGCGGGTGAGAATACCATCTTGGTGAAAATCGTCCAGGTTCCGTTCGACGTGGCCAGCCCGGAAGCGAATTGGGAATTTCTACTGCGGATTGTTGATCGCGAAGGGAAGGGGTTGGCGTTTACGTTTGTTAACCCGACGCGATAGCGTAGGGTGAGGGTCACACCGCTCCTATATGTGTCGTTTATTGCCATAGTCGCGATCGTCCGGGAATCGTGAGAAATGGATTGCAAAACGACCGGAAATCGTTGCAAAACGCGTGAAATGCGTTGCAAAACGACTGGAATCCATTGCAAAACGCGTGGAATGTATTGCAAAACGACTGGAATCCATTGCGAAAACTCGATATTCGTTGCAGCGGGGTATGTCAAATTCCTGCAACGAAATGGAAGATGGCTCGGCTGATCAATCTATAGGATCAATCCGAAACCTGGTCAAATCGGTGACAACGGGGCGGCCGTCGTTTGCCCCCGTGCCAGCGCATTCCACACCATATTCTCAATAAACTTCGGATGCGACCGGCCGATGGCCTTGAGGCCGTCAATGAGGGCTTCGCTGTGCAGATAGGGATTCGGATTCACTTCCAGAACGAAGGGCCGGCCATCTGGAGTAAGTCTCAGATCCACTCGGCCGCAATCCCGCAGTCCGAGCAGCTTGTAAGCACGTTCCGCGACATCCGCCACGGCATCGGCCAAGGGCGAGGGGAGAGTGACGTTGGTATCGTACGGCGAGAGCAAAAATTCCTCTGAATGATCGTTCCATTTTGCCTGGTAAGAATAAATCGGCCAAATGTTTTGCGAAGCCGTCGCGGTGTAACGGATCTCGGTGTAGGGAACCCTGACGAGCCGTGGCGAGCGCGGATCGTTTGTCGGCTCCTCAATATAGTTTGCGAGCAGTTCCCGGCCTGAAATGAATTCCTCCACGATCACGGGCGGTCCGAAGCGATTCAGCGTATACGCCACTCGGTCATCAAGATCTTTTTGATTCGTGACCACGCTACCTTGATCGATGCCCACGCTGCAATCCTGCATGGCCGGCTTGACGATCGCGGGCCAAGCGTATGGCCAGGGGCTGGTCTTCATCTGGTCGAAGACCAGAAACGCGGGGGTTGGCACGCCAGCGCCTTGCAGCAAATGCTTCGTGCGAAACTTGTCGCGTCCCAGCGCGATCGCGAACGCCGGGCAGCCGGTGAACGGAATGTTCAGCCATTCGAGGAAACTGACGACGGAAATTTCGGTTTCCGTGCGGTCCGCCAAGCCTTCGAACATGTTGAAGACGACATCGGCCGGATGATCGCGAAGTTCATCGAGGAGTACACGCGGATCGTGGGAGAAGCCAAGCTGCCGGATGGTAAACCCCGCTTCGCGCAGGATCCCGACGACAATCTCCGTCGCTTCGATGACGTCAAACTCCGCGGCGGAATCGGGATGATCCCTGGGAAGTACCGGTTCGTTATGAATCACGAGGACGCGAGGGGAGGCCATCGTACTCCATTTTCTTCGTAGCGGCGGCTTCTAGCCGCCGTCAATTCGTCGTTCGGAAACGGCGGCTAGAAGCCGCCGCTACGAGTCGGCTTCGCTTAACGTTCGCCGACTTCATCACTCTGCCTATTGTATGAGAGTCGGTGCACGCACTTCTGGTCCGATTTTGACTTTACCTAAATTGCCAAAGTTCCCACGAAAATTCAGTTCTCTCTTGCGGAATGCCGATGAAAGAGTATAAGTTAGTTGGGGCAAGAAGCCCGCAATTCCGAACGTGCTTGCAGGGAGGCAGCATCATGAATCCGTCGATCAATCTGCTGGATCGTATGCTGACGCGGAGCCGTCAGATGCTCGACATGGGTCGTCGCGTCGAGGCCCGCCGCCGGCTCGATAAACTTCTCACGTTTCCCGACGTTCCGGAAACGATCCGGATCGAGGCCCATCGCCTCCTCGGGGAAATCCATCTCGACGCTCAATGCTTCCGCCGCGCCCGCCGGCATTTGCTGGCCGCGCTCGGGCTCGCACCCAACGACGCGGAGACGCACTACCAGCTCGGCGTGGCGCTCGATTTAGATCCCGATATCGATCCCAAGCGGGCGGCCCGCGAATTCAAGAAAGCCCTCGAACTCAAGCCCGACGAAGCCCGCTACTGGAGCGGTTACGGGCAAATTTGTCTCCGGCTCGGCCGCGAGAAACAGTCGTTCGGTGCCTTTGCCGCCGCCGCCGATCTCGCTCCCATGGATCTGGAAGTTGTCGATGAGATCATCGACGGTCTGTGTTTCTTGGGCCGTGAAGAAGATGCCCGTTCGGTACTGATGTCGGCCCGCTTCCGCTTCGGGCACAGTGAAGACCTCGAACAACTCTGGAACCGCTTCCGCTTCTTGCAACTCCATCGCAAACAGCAAGCGTCGAAGCGACGCCTGGCGATGCAACAGGGCGAAGCCGTGATTCTCCCATTCGTCTCCTCCAAGGAATCGACCGTCCCGAAGGTCGAGGGGGAGCCTGGCATTCTGCGATTCGATCGCGGCTCGCGACCGTTGCCGCATACGCTGCGGCAACCCGATCCGAAACGCGCGCCGCAGTAAATCATACACATTCTGTATCGGTGCTTTATCCGAGCCCGAAGCGCCAGCAAGGGAGTCTACCTTGCTGGCGCTTCGGGCTCGGTTCTTTTATTTCTTCTTACCATCCATTTTTTCCCAGCGGCCTTCCACCACCGCTTTTCGATCGTACGGATCGCTCTTGAGATCGTCGTCGAAGTGGAATAGCAAGGTCGTGTGCCGATCAGGGCTGAAAGGCTTCGTCGGTGGTGAGAATCGGATCGGGTTATACGTCTGCTGGCCGCAAAATTCGATTTCCAAGTCGGCATAGCGTGTCATGTTGGATACTCGCAATTCATCCAGTTCAAACGCGGTGCCGGGCGGAGCTTTGCTCAGGAAACCTTCGACCCATTTACCGTTCGGCGAAATCGAGAATGGCCGATCGCCGTAACCCGCCCATTGGGTGCTTCGATAGTTAGCTTGATCCAGGCCGTTCACGTAGATGTGCAGAATCTGCCGCTGCGGACCCTTATCGAACGGCCGCCACACCAGGGCGACGTGTGCCCATTCATTCAACGGCAGTTTCCACGGGATCGTCGCATCGATTAAGCCGTTAGTCAGATAGCTCACCTTGATCGGCGCTGAAAGCCGATCGTCCCAGCGGCGTTTCACCCAGAATTCGAGCGTTCCTTGCTCCATGTCGAAGAAGCGTTCGATGGCACCATCTCGAATCTTGTGATCGGGCAATCGTAGCGAACGGCCGGGGATAATCGAAACGCCTTTGCCGAAGCGGCCGCGCGTAAAGGTCTCCGCTGCATCTACGGCAGGATTCGCCGGAAGCGGTGCGAACGCCGGTTGGCCCACACGTTCGGATTCGCCGGTGAGCCAGCACTTCTCGGCCGGGATGTCCTTGATGCGAACCCAGACAACCGATGTGCCGGAATTCTCCAGTCGGACCGTAGCCTCTTTGGCAATCGTGAACGTCAGACCGGCGGGTGTCACTTTCGAAGCAATCGGCTGGCCGTCGAGCATGACGACGCGCAGGTCTTTGGGCTGTCCGGTTTCCAACAGAAATTCGGTTGTGTCGGGCGGAGTCCAGTACCAACTAACTCCAGGATGAATTGCCACCGGCAGAGCGGCGTTGCAACGGACGCCCTTCCCACCATCCATATCCAGAATCGCGGTCTCCAAGGGATTCGCGAGAACGTACCATCCCGCCGGGGCGTTGGCGGCAATGGTCAAGTGATTCACGAAAACTTCGAACTTCGGCTGAATGCGATCGAACGGCTGAATGGCCGACGCGTACGTTTTGGTTTCGACTTTGAAATCCTTGAACGGCTTGCCATCCGGACCGAGTAAAGTCACCTCGCGATCGTAACCCCAGAGCGTTTCTTCAAGCGCGACGTCGGCTTGCTTCTGCATGGCCAGAAGTGTGCGTTGCGGGTGTGTGATGACCGCGGGCGGAATAGCGACGCCGTTGCGTTTCGCTTCCTCGAGTGCCCAGACCAGTCGGGGAATACCCGTGTAGGAACGAATCGGTGCGTATGGATTGTAAAGGCGTTGCCCCAGATCCTCCGGCTTTGCCAGCGGCCCAGCAAAAGGTTGCACTTCTTCCAGTTCAATTTGTGCCGGACGTAGGTGCCGTGGATCTTTGGTGAAGGCGTAGGCGTAGCCGATCTGGACGTTCGAGTAGACGCCGATGTCTTCTTGAAACGGATCGGCCCCCAGCGACGCGTCGAAGTAACGGCGGAACACCTCCGGTATGCGAGGATCGCCGGTGGCGCGAGCGTAGCGCCATAAGGCCGGGACCCAGAAATGGGCCATGATCGGGGCCTCGGCATGGGCGGGCTCACGGTTCTCCTGCGAACGCCAGACGCCAATGGGATGTTTCGGATCGATAAACGCGTCGCCATACTCCTTGACGGCCAATTTGATCTTGGGATCCCAGGTGTGTTCGTAAAGCGTGGAGAGATTGAACAGAAGCGTCAACTGGTGCCGTGATCCGGAGTTGAACGGAGCGTAGTCGCGAAGCATCTCGGCCCAGGACTTGGTCTTCTCGTCAGCGGTCGTCGGCTTAATCCACGCCTGCTGGCGATGCCACGGCTGAAAATCCTTCGAGGCACTCGTCTTCCCCGCCAGGTCGCCCCAGTAGGTTTTCCAGTAGTCGATGACGTCGTTGAAGCGTTCGTCGCCGGTGAGATAGTACGCCAGCGTCGTCGTTTCCAGCGTGCGGTGATAGGAGGCCCAGAACTGCGCCTGGCCGCGCAACCAGGCTTCGCCCGTGTCGTGGTGGCGTAGAAAATGGACGGTGCTATCGATCGACCAGTCGCCGCGCGGCCAATTGAGCTTGGCGGGCGAGACCTTGCCGCCGCGATATTCGCTGACAAAGGTCGTGGGCTCGTGAGCGACGGCGATATCGACCCAGTGGTTCTCGGCAGGCAGGGCCCAGTCGAAGAATTTCCGTTCGCCGGAACGGAGATAGTTCCACCAGTGCTGCGTGTCGCGCTGGTAGGTGTGAAAGTCGAAACGGCGCGGGTCGGCATAGTGTTTACCCGTCTTCGCGTCCCACTGGTAGCTGTAGTGCGGCCCCGCGCCGAACAGCCACCAACCGTAATCGCCGAAGGTATCCTGCATCTCGCGGCCGAGATCGAAGAGCCGATCGACGACTTTTTCCGCGGGCGCGTCGTTCGGCCGCGCGGCAATCGGGCCCATCACGTCGGTCGAGCAATTCCATTTGGCGGTTGCGAGTGCAAGCGGCGGATCGCCCGCAAGCCGGCCGTATTCCTGGGCGGCCTCCGCCTGATTGGCCCGTCCGAAGTGCAGGTAAAACTCGTGGTGTTTGCGCGTGCCTTGGCCATTGGCGTCGCCGCGATTGATGGCCTCACGACCGGCGAAGTAGAAGAAATTTTCGATCGGCGTCTGCGGTGTGCGCACCCCTTTCCAATCCATCAGGTATTGGCCGCCCGCTTCGCCGAAGAACTTTTTGATGCCGGTGACACTAAAATCTAACTGCCCGCCGCGCGGGCTCCAGAGGTGCAGTGTCAGGCCGTCCGGCGTCGCTTCCCATTCAGCCGGGAACTGTTGCCAGAACCAACGCATCGAACCCGTGACCGCGATCTTGTCGTCGCAGGTCTGCATCCATTCGCCGACCCGCTCGGCTTGGCGATGTTCTTTCTCGCCCTTGGCCAGCGTTTCAACGACGCCGCCGCGACACTCCGGGTTGCCGTAATGACGATAGATGGCCTGGAACATAGAGACGGCATGTGTCTCTTTCCCCGGCACGATCGCCAAGACTTGGTTTCCCGGATCGCCCGAGGCATCGACCGCCATCTTCCAGTTGTCGCGGGCCAGCGGCAGCCGCAGGGAGAAGCCGATGTCTTTCCAGCGGATGTTCGCGGTCGAACCCTCGATGCGAAATTCGTTGACGATTTTGACGAGCGACAGCCCCGCGAAGAAATGGTAGCGCGTCCGATACGCCACGATGTGTTGGCCATTGCGATCGGTGTAATGGCCATCGACGCGCACGCATGCCCGCACCGGTCCCGTCGACTCGACGACAACTTTCCGCCCGGCATCGTCCGAACTATTCGAGCGATTTCCGTCGGGATCGAGCAAGTACTGTTCGCCGACGCTCTGGGCTACGATCTCGTCCGCCTGAATCCGCCCATCGCCGTTGCGGTCGATGCGGACAGGCCCGAGGGCCGCCGGACCGTCCGTGACAAACTCGGTGGTCAGAGCCCCCGTCGCCACCTTGACCTGATCCTTCCCCGTAATCTGCAACGGCGACGCGATCCGTTTCGGTTCAACATCCGGCCCATATTCCAAGTGATACTTTCGGCCTGGTTCCGCCACGAAATCGATGGTCAACCAGCGAATGCTACCGGCGGGGCCATCCCACCTCGCCACTAGCCGCGCTTGCAGCAGACACTCCGTGCCGTCGCTATCGCGGAGCAGGCAGTTTTCTGGAGAGGTGAGCCCACCACGCGGAAAGGGAACGCCGGTGGTGACCGGCCACGCGACTTTGTGCGGCTGGGATTCGTTGAGCACCAAGTCGATGCGCGTGGCCGCTTGGATTGGCGTGGATGTTAGAAGGAGGAGGACGCCTAGGAGAGGTAGACGCATGGTGGGACCTGGTGAAGCATGACTATGAACTCAGATCATCAAGAAATGCCTTGAGACCGTTTCGATTCGCGGCCATGCAGATTGCGACTGCGTAAGGGTCAAACTCTCTCTGGACGCCTTCCTCTGTAGGAACACGCATTAAGATTCGCCCATTCTCAATCACTCTCTTGCCGGAGCGAACCTCGATCAGGTACTCACAGATGAAAGCCCCCAACCGGGACGCAACATAGGGGCGAAGATCTTCCGTTATCTCTTGCGCGTCAAGCCATCGGCTGAACTCGTCAAGCACGTTTGGAAAGTCGATCGGACGTCCGGCGCGATGTAGTCCGATCTGGCTGAGGAACTCCTCCAGCATTGGCCGCGATTCATTGATGACTCGTTGCGCGTCCACGAATTTGATACCAGATAAGAAACTCATTCACCTCAATAATCCGCAATCGACCCATCCTTCAACTTCTGCCCCGGCCACTTGTACGTCTGCGGTTTCTTGGATTCGGTCTCGAGGGCCGTTTCATCGACATCGATGCCGAGTCCCGGTCCGGTTGGCAAGCTGGCGTAGCCCTCGGCGTCGACCTTCCAGTCGATCCGCATGATGCTTCCGGGGTTGAAGCCTTTGTTATCCGGGTAGAACTCGTGGATGAGCAAGAACGGAATCGACGCTGCCACCTGGATGCTGGCGGAGATGCCGAGATTGCTGGCCGTGCAGTGCGGAGCGAGCGGGACGTGGAAGGCCTCGGCCAGGGTCGCGATTTTCTTCATCGACGTGATGCCACCGGTGTGGCAGCAGTCGGGTTGGAGGACGTCGAGACAGCGATGCAGAAGGTACGGGAGCATTTCATAGATGCCGCGATCGCGTTCGCCGGCGGCGAGCGGGATGTTGATTTGCTCCTTGAGCCGCTTAAACACTTCGATGTTGCCGGGCACGGCCGGTTCTTCGATGAAGAGCAAATCGTACGGCTTGAGCATCGACGCCAGTTGAATCAAGGCCGCTGGCGGGATGGCACTGTGGGCGTCGAACATCACCGCGCCGCTGGGCCCGACCAGCTTGCGGGCGGCCGCGATGTTCGCCACGATTTTTTCGAGCGTGGCCGGTGTCTCGGCGTGATTGACTGGACTGGCGGGTACTTTCCGCGCCTGCGGCGTGTGGTAGACGCGGATGCGATCGCGTACCGGACCGCCGAGGAGGCGATAGACGGGCACGCCCCACAATTTGCCCGTGATATCCCAGAGGGCCATATCAATCGCGGCGAGCGTGTGCATCATCAAGGCCCCGCCGCGCATGTTGCGGTGGGCACGGAAAATCTTCTGCCAGAGATACTCAATCCGGGTCGGATTCTCGCCGTCGATCAATTCGAACAGCGACTCCGCCAACGGTTTGGACACGCGCGGATCGACGCCTTTGAGGTCCCCCCAGCCGACGATGCCGTGATTGGTCTCGATCCGCAGAAAGACGTTCGGATTGACCCAGGTCGCCTTCATCTTGGTGATCTTGAGTGTCGTGCAAAGATCCCCCACCTGCGACGACGGGCTCTTGTCCGCGGCCACGGCATCGTTCAAAAGCGCATGCCCCGCCGCGGCCGCGCCCAGGCCGGTTAGCATCTGGCGTCGTGTGGTGTCCATGGAGAGTCTCAAGGGAGGGATGAAGGATGAGGGATGAAAGGAAACTCGTAGCCGCGTTCGCCAAAACGCGGGTGACTGGCCCCCCCGTGTTCTGGCGAACACGGCTACGAAAGCACCTGCCACCAAGAACGGCTTACAGAATCGCTTCCTTGATAATCGGTGCATCTTCCGCGATTAGCTTCACCGGCCGATTGCTGCGGGTGTTCACGATCGTGTCGGGATCGATGCCGAGCAGGTGATACAGGGTCCGGCCGAAACTCTCGACCTTGTAGAACTTGTCCGTCACTTGCGAGCCGTGCTTGTCGGTGGCACCGACGATGTTGCCGCCCTTGAAGCCGCCGCCCGCGGCGAAGACGAACTGAGCGTAATCCCAGTGGTCGCGGCCGGCGTTCTTGTTGGTGCCGCACTTGGGATGCCGGCCCATCTCGCCGAGCGCGAGCACGATCGTCGAATCGAGCAGGCCGCGTTCGCTCAGATCGGTCAGAAGCGCAGAGAGCCCGGAGTCGAACATCGGAATCTGCTGCCGGCCGGCGACGAAGTTCTCACCGTGCCAATCCCAGTAGCCGAGGTTGAAGTGAACGATCGGCACGCCCGCTTCCACCAGCCGGCGGGCGAGCAGGAAGTGCAACTGGCTACCCGACGGATAACGAGTCTTTTCCATCTTGTTGCGCGTGTAGCGTTCGATAGTCTTGATCGGTTCCTTCGAGAGATCAAGTGCTTCCCGCAACTTCGGCGAGCGAAGCATGTTGAAGGCGGTTTGCTGATGCTTGTCGAGCCCTTCGATCAAGGGATCGAGTTGATCCTGCCGGCGTAGGCCGCCGTCGAGGGCCTTCAAGAGGTCGGCATTTCGCTGCAAGGCCGGGAGTTCCATCTGCGGCACAAGCATCTTGCTGATGGCATCGCCCGACTTGGTCGGGTCGAGAATCAGCGGGTTGTACGCCGGCCCGAGGAAACTCGGCGCGATGGCGTTGATCGTATGCACGTCGATGATGCCAAGCGTCGCGAAACTCGGGAGATCGGCGGGACCAGGCCGGAACTTCGAGACAGCACTGCCGTACATCGGATACTCGTCGGTCCCGCTCGGCAGGCGTGGATTGCCGGTCAGCCAGTAGTAGGGCGCGCGGGCATGATCGCCCGGCTTGTTCATCGTCGTCACGGATCGAATGATCGTGTACTTGTCCGCCTGCTTCGCCAGCTCCGGCAACAATTCGCCGACCTGCATGCCCGTGACATTGGTCTTGATCGGCTTGAACTCGCCGCGAATGTCCTCCGGGGCATCCGGCTTCATGTCGAACATGTCGGTGTGAGGAGGGCCACCGCCCATCCACACGCAGATCACGTGCTTCGCTTTCGCAACAGGCGCTTTTGAAACCGCCCCCTGCGACGCAAGCACATCCAGCAGCGAAACGCCGCAAAGCGAGGTGCCGCCGAAGCGGAGGAAATCGCGGCGCGAATGTTGGCGGAAGAGAGGGCAGGTGGTCATTGGTCAGGCACTCCTGATTCGAGCTTTTGGCGGGATCGGTCCGACTATACCACGTCGGACGGCGGGAAACCAGTGGGTAGTTATCCAATTCATGTCATAATTTCGGTGGGGTCGTCCTTCGTATGTCGGTGTCTTTGGCATCAATGCTGCAACAAAAACTCCCGCGTGTTCAGCAGTCCCCACATTACCCCTTGCAAGCCTTTCTCGACCGACTCGGCATCATTCAGGTACTTCACACACGCCTGCTTTTCGGCTTCGTTCGGCAAACGGCTCAGGGTGCTCAGGAACAGTTCCTCGATTCGTCCTTGACCTTCGCTTGAGTCCTTGGCGATGCTCGCCAAACGGCCTTTGGGATCCGCGATTTTTTGCGAGACGCGGGGGTGGTTGGCGAGGCTCATCACTTGCAGTATCGAAATACCCGGGTCGCGTTCGCAGTCGCATTGGGATGCCGAGTTGCGGGCGGGGCGGCCGAATTGTTCGAGCATGAACTTCACGAATTCGTTCTTCGGCATGAACGGCATCTCGACGATCTTCATGTTTTCCGGCCAGTGGTTGTACTTCATGTCGAAGTTTTCGGTGGTGCCGGTCGCTTGGTTGAGAACGTCGAGCAAGACTTCGGCCGGCAGCCGACGGTAGTAGAAGTACGCGTAGTTGCTGCGGTCCATCGCGTTCGCGGCGGTTGCCTGACTGCTCTGTTGGTACGTGCGGCTGGCGATGATCGTCCGGTGCAACCATTTCAGGTCGTAGTTATTCTTGATGAAGCCGGCACTGAGTTCGTTCAATAGTTCCGGGTGCGAGGCCGGGTTGAACGGCGAAAGGTTATCCGGCGGGTCGATGATGCCCCGACCGAAATAATGGGCCCAGACGCGGTTGACGAGCGCCTTCGCGAAATAGGGATTGTCCGCCCGCCGCAGCCAGGTCATCAGCGTCGGCCGGGGGTCTTGATTGTCGGGGATGTCGATCGATTTGCTCTCGCCCAGTAGGCGAAGCTGCTTCGACGATTGCGTGCCGAGCGGGCTGGTGACGCTGGCCATCGGGGCCTTGCCGTCACTCAGGTGCTGGATTTCTGCCTGCATCATGCGGCGGGCGACCTCGGGGAGAGCCTTGCTCCGCTTGTCCATCGCCGTCATTTCGGTGCTGAATTTGTCGAATTCCTTCTGGGCCGCTTCGATCTTTTCCTTGTTGCCGTCGGCCTTGGCCTTCTTCAACGCGGCATCGAGCTCCTTCCCCTTGGTGTCGCGCATTTTCTTGACGTCGTCGGTGAGTTTCTTGGCCTCGTCGTTGTACTTCTTGAAGTAGGCGGCCACTTCAGGGAAGCGTTTCTCGTTCTCGCCGTTGAAACCCGAGCCACGGACGCGCGTGAAGAAATTGGCGAAGCTTAGCAGATCGTCTTGCTGCCAGACATCGTGCGGATGGCGATGGCACTGGGCGCACTCCAGCCGCAAGCCGAGGAAAGCATGCGCGACTTGCAAAGTGCCCGGCACGCCCGTCGCCGACTTGCGTTGCCAGTAGAGGTCGAGCGTCTTCCGCTGGCTATAGATTGCGAGGTCGGTGCGCGGCGCGGTATATCCTTCGAACAAGGCGGTCACTTCCTTTGACCAATCTTCGACGCTACGGCCTTCCCGGCTGGTCGCGGTCAGGATCCGTTCGACGAACTGGTCGTACGGCGTGTTCTCTTCCATGCGGGCGCGGACCCATTGCTGAAACCGCGGGGCGTCGTGCGTTTCGCTAATGGCATCGGCATACACTCCGTAGTCGCTGGCCTTGAGAATGTCGCAGAACTTCATCGTCCACAAGGCGGCGTAGCCCGGCCGTTTCAGAAGCTCGTCGGTCTTGCGGGCGCGCTTGTCGGGCGTCTTGTCGGCCAGGAACTCGCGGATTTCCTTCGGGCTCGGCAACTCGCCCGTGACATCGAGCGAGACTCGCCGCAGAAAAGCCGCATCGTCCGCCAGCGGCGACGGTGGAATGTTGAGCCGTTGCAGCTTCGCCAGGATGTGCTTGTCGATGAAGTTATTCCCGACCTGCGTGGGGACCGTTTCCGACGCCGACCTTGGCACGACAACCACGGCAATCATCGGTTCCGCGAGATAGCGGACGATCAAGGCCGTGTCGACAACGCCCGTGGCTTTCACCAACCCGTTAGCATCGACGGTGGCGACTTGCGCGTCGCGGGAATCGAACGAACAGAGAGCGGTCACATCCTCGGTCGTGCCATCCGCGAATTTGGCTTCGACGCTCAGCGAATAACTTTCACCGGGCTTGATCGTCTTCTCGGTCGGCGTGACGCGAAGTTGCAACACCCGCGACATATCCACGGCATCGAGCGGCGCGCCCGCGGCGATCCAGCGGCGGAGAATTTGATACTCCTTGCTGGCCGCGTCCATCCGCTTGCCGCCGACGTGGCTGACCTGGCCGGTCGATTTCTGCAACAGCAGACTCGCATCCGGATTCGTCAAATTGATGCGTCGACCTGAATACTCGCGCAACAGGCGTGCGTGATCCAGGGCCGGGTCGGCCCCGAAGAGCGTGAGGCGAAAACCATTCTGCCCTTGCACGGACCCATGGCACGTTCCGCCGTTGCAACCGAGCCGGCTGAAGATCGGCGCCACGTGGCGGCTGAAGAGCGGATCGGGATCGTCCGCGCGCACGGCCGAGCTATTCAGGAGAGCCACGAGACAGAACACGAATGGTAGTCGGAGTTTCAAAGAACGATTCTCCTGAGGGATCGAATGTCTTGTAGGTCGGGTCGAGGCTTTGCGAGGCCCGACGGTGCAATCACCAGCGACACATGAGGCTCCAGTGGACTCACCGTCGGGCCTCGAAGACTCGACCCGACCTACAGGCGGAGGCCAGGTCAGAATAGCGGTAGAACCCTGCCGCCGTCCGTTAGGCCCACTGGCCGGCCGAGCGGATCCTGAATGGTCGATTCGGGATCGATCCCCAGGGCGTGGAAAATCGTTGCGTGCAAGTCGGCAGGCCTGCAGGCCATATCGGCCGGCTCGGCACCCAGGCGGTCGGACTTGCCGTAGACCTGGCCGCCCTTGATGCCGCCGCCGGCATAGACGACCGAGAAGCAGTTCGGATAGTGATCGCGCCCCGCTCCGCCGTTGATCCGCGGCGTGCGGCCGAAATCGGTGAGCGAAACGACCAGCGTTTCGTCGAGTTCCCCGCGATCGGCTAGATCTTCGAGCAGCGTCGCGAAG
>JAIOQJ010000735.1 GCA_021413475.1 Planctomycetota bacterium
TTCATCTTTCTTCAGATCAGGCTTCTTCGCGTCATCTTTCTTGGGATCGACCTTTTTGGGTTCTTCCTTTTTCGGATCAACTTTCTTCGGATCCTCTTTCTTCGGGTCAACCTTCTTGGGATCGACTTTCTTTGGATCCTCTTTCTTGGGGTCTTCTTTCTTCGGATCGGGCGGCAGCTCGTAACCGCGGTTGATATCAATGCCCGGGATGGCGGCGGCGAGTTGCTTCGCGCCCGCTTCGGTAACCTTCGTCTGCCAGACGTAAAGCCGTTTGAGTGCCTTATTCCCCTTGAGTTGCTGGATGCCGGCGTCGGTGACTTCCGTGCCGTAAAGATTCAACGAAACCAACTTCGCCAGTCCCGAAAGATTCGCGAGGCCGGCATCGGTGACCTTGGTCTTGTGCAATTGCAAGCGATTCAGGTTCGCGAGCGGCTTGAGATGAACGAGGTTATTGTCGGTGACATTCAGACCGCCCAGATTCAATTCGATGAGATTGGGAATGTCCTTCAGCAGAATGAGTTCGTCGTCTTTGACGTCCTTGCCGCGATGCGTGAAATCGACGCGCAACCAGTTGGTGTTCTGAGCGAGCCGCATCACGAAGGCACCAGCTTTTTCGAGCTTTTCGACCGAGGCTTTTTCGCCAGGCGTAATTGGCAGGCCGGTTTCTTCAACAGTTGCTTTGACAACCTCTTGCTTAGGCCCCTTGATTGTTACGCCGTCCGGCCACTTCGGACCTTCGTTGATCCAGGCCTGGAACTTGTCCGTGATGTTCTTGGCGAGCGGTTCGCCGTCTGGCGGCATCCGCGTTTCGTCGGTCTTCGGTGCCGTGATCATCTTGAACAATCGGCTCTCGGCCGCTTTGCCGTTGACGACCACCTTGCCTTCGGTGCCGCCTTTGAGCAGGCCTTCTTTCGTTTCAAGGCTGAAGCCGCCTTTGGCCTTCGGGCCGGAATGGCAGCGGATGCACGATTTCTCGAGGACAGGTTGGATATCCTTGACGAAATCAATCTCGGCCCGGACCGGAGCCGTCAGGAGCGGCCAGGCAAGCAAAGCGGTGAATAATCGAAATGGATGGCTCATCGGCAGTTCTCTCTTGCGCGGGGAATGCGATACGTTTCAGGGGTGACTAAAGGAAACGTATCGCGTTTCACGCGAGAGGCAAGCCGTCTGGTCACGCGGCAATCCGAAGCATCTTCGGCAAGAAGGGCTGTACGTCGCCTCGCATCTGCCGTTGGAGCGACTGATTGTCAAAGTACATACGTTCGGTGCGAAGTAGTCCCTGCGCGTCGAAGTGGAAGAAACAGGCGCACGATAGCTGGATCGATCGGCCGCTGGGCTCGATTCCTTGATAGGTTCCCTGATGGGTGCCAGTGATGACGATTTCACGCACTGAGCAACCAGGATTGTCCAACGCGCTTTGGACTTCAATCGTTAAATCCGGGATGGCGGTCGCCAATTCCTGGTAGACACTCGAAATGCCGGCTTTTCCGGTAAGACGGGTGTTTGATGGCACGAGTTCGAACGTCGGTGACGGACTGTCAAATTGCTCAACCGCCTCCTCCCACTGTTGAGAGGAGAGTTTTGCCAGTAAGGTCTCGACGCGCTGGATTTGCTTGGTGATCGGCTTCATGAAGGGCCTCCATGCCGGGAAGGGTGACGGAATCGTCTACCTGTTCGCCGCAGATTACCCTAAGTTCGATTTGGATGCCAGAGCGAATTCGCATCACGGTCGGACCCCGCGGACCGCACTGTACGAGGCTTGCGACGCGACGGGAACAATGCCGTCTTTGCCGGGTGTGAGAGCCGTCAGGTCCGGCCCCGCCTCGGCGGGCGTAAGGCGTCCCGCGCGAACGATCAACAGACGATGCACTTTGTCGGTGCCATTCATGCCACCGAAAAGCTGATTGCCGAGTTTTGGGCCGGTCTCGTTGATTCCGCCGACCACGAGATACTCGCGGGGGGAAAGCGTGAGTTCCCACCCCAGCGACGCGACACGTTCGATGGGCTTGCTATGCAACCACGGCATGCCGGCCGCCCCAGGTGGAAGCCAATGCTTCTTGTCCTGATATTCCACTTCGGGAACGCACTTGAGCTTGATGCGGCCATCACCGGAATGCTCCGGCGTCACACTCAAGGAAAAACGGGCTTGTTCGAACCTGACCGTTGTCAACGAGGAATCCGGAGTGGCTTTCAATTGATATTCGGCGAGCCCCGCGGTGGGATTGATCGTTAGCACGGCTGGATTACCGGCATAAAGCCGCCGCCGCCGATAGCCCATTGTGCTTTTGGGATTGGCCAGAAGCCCTTCGAGTTCGGAAGGGAGAAGGCCACCGATCAGACCGGCCCGAAGACCGTTTTCATTCAAAAGATAGCGGGTTTCGGTTGCAAGAACTTGCTCGTCAATGACTTTCCATGCATCTCGATTGATCGTCGGATTGCCGGCAGGGCGTTCGATGATGGCATACTCCAGCACGATGGCATCGGGGCCGGTCGGCCCGCTGCCGAAGCGGTCGAACCAGGATGCCGTCTTCGTCGGCCGGTCGTGAAGGCACCCGGTCAGGCAAAGCAACAGGAATCCGAGCGATGTAAATCGCGCGCAACGCATATGAAGGACGTCCTTGTCCACGTCGGGCTTTGTTTCGGGAGAGGTGCGGAATAACGTCGGGGCACCTCGGTGTCAAGAGAAAGCCGCTTGCGGCTTAGCGCTCGCCCAATCGTGAAAAATGGCGTGCGCTAAGCCGCGAGCGGCTTACTGATGCAACAACTCTGTAATCCGTTTTTCGATCAGATTCAAGTGGATTTCACTACCGTTCCAGCGGTTGATGAGTCGGCCTTCGCGGTCGAACAGGAACATGGTCGGGACACTGTTCATCTTGAGCTTTTCGATCCAAACTTCCGGCTTCTCCGCGAGTAGGAGATTTCGACTCGAGGCTTGCTGGCTTCGTAAAAACATGCGGATCCGCTCTTGAACCTGGGGATCCGAGATGTCGTCGATGCTGACGGTCACGACGGCCAAGCCTTGGCGGGCGTATTTCCGATGCAAGGCCATCACTTCCGGGAATTTTTCTTTGCAGGGCCGGCAGAAATCACCCCAGAAATCGACCAGAATCACCTGGCCCTGGAGTTTCTTGATTTCCTCGCCGAGTTGCTTGTAATTGACGAGATCGAGTCGCACGTCCGCGGGCATTTGCCCGTGTGAGGTGCCAGTCGAACAGACGAGCACGAACACGCCGACGATCCATCGTCGCATGAGTGGCCCCTTCCCTGGGATATATGAACGACAAGAACCTTCCTTGGTTCCCATCGATTTGATCGAGGCAAATTGAAAGCCGCAAGCGGCTGCCAGACGATCCACGCTATAGTGACAAAACCCCGATTTAGGAAAGCCCGAAATTCGCGGAGTTCTGAATGCGGTAGAGAGTTCCTTTGGTTCTCTCGCCCCCAGGTTCGCCCGCACGGATAAACTGGGTGGAATAGGGGAGCTTCTCCTCGGCCAACCGTTCCCGGAGCTTCGGCGCGGGGGTGCGATCGGGATCGGTCAAAAAACAAACGCCGCCCGGAAGTAGTATCTTCTTGATCAAGGCGAGCAACGGATCGATGTTCCGCAACTCGTACGTCAAATCGGCGGCAAGGATGACTGGCACTCGAAAATCTTCCGGTGGCGAACGCCAGTCGAGCGGCATCACTTTGAAATCGGTAAAGCCGTTCAGTCGAGCGTTGCGTTCCGCGAATTTCAGGGCCGTCAGATCGTAGTCGGAAAAGACCACCCGCAGGCCGCTCATCAGTCCAGCGATCCCCGCCAGGCCAAGCCCGCAGCCCAGTTCCAGTGCCTCGATTTTGTCGCCCTGGCGCAGGGGAAAGCGGTCCCAAGGTTCACGAAGCATGATCTTGGCCATCATCCGAGATGCAGGCCAGATGTCTGCCCAATAAGGCATGTAATCGTCGCGGACATTCGCTTGTTGAATCGAGGGATCGTCGAGGAGTTTGTTCGAATCAGCCGGGCGATCGAGAAGAATGGTCCGCTTGTCGACAAAAACCGTCTCACGCCCGATGTTCGGGATCGCCGCGGGGGGTGTGGTCATGAAAGATGGTTGAGTAGGAGACATGATTCAAATGATATGGACGAAAGATCGGAACTCATCGACCGTGAAGGATCGCTGGGCGGGAAATAAGATATAGGCCGCGGGGGAGGCGCAACTGTCGACAATGATCTGGTGTTCGTTCGGAGTCGCAAACCCTTGCTCGCATGGGATATGGCCGGTGATGAGCCAATCGCAGTTGACGTGCTGAAGAAACGTGGCGGCGTTGCTCGCCGACGCGTCGCGTCCCCAGAGCATGCGGTAAATCAGGCCCTTGGCTTCAAATTCTTCGGGTACATGCTCTGTAAGTTGCAGGAAATCCAGCGTATAGGCGTCGCCCGACTTTGAGACTGGGAGGCTATGGCTGACGAAGACCCGATTTTCCGTTCGAATTGCTAGCGGCAACGCGGCGAAGAGTCGGGTGTAAGCGGCGGCGATCTCACTGGCTCGATTTCGGTAGGCATCCTCGATCCCCGCGACAAACAGGTCGTTTAGGTGCTCGTTCGCCTTCATGATGGGATGGTCGGTCCACTGGGCGAGTTCATGGTTGCCCATGAGCAGGTGGACACGAGTGGGGTACTGAATCTTCAGCGCGCAAATGAGGTCAAGGAGCTGATGCGATTTGTCGCCGCCGCCCGCATAACGAAATTTTCCGTGGATGACTTCTTGCAGAATCAGGTGCCGTCGCGGATGTCGCGTCAAGTCGGCCGCCTGATGGAGGGCCAGAAAATTTGGGAGATGGCCGTGCAAGTCGCCCGCTACCAAAATATCTTCCGCGTCGCGCAATTCGATGAATCGGCCGGTTTGGCCGGGTTGCTTTCGCATGGCGGCGATCGCCAGATCAATGGTTTTGAGTAAACGATCGGGGTCGGGCATCAGTGTAAGGTTCCGGAGAATCGGCAGAAGTCGGCCTGAACATATTATTCGCACCCTTGCCGCTTCGCGATCCGATATCGAGAATAAAAGGATATAGATCTGGTCAGGAATTGCTTGTCAGGAAGCACCTTACCCATATAGTCGGAGGAGCCGACCCCACCCGGTGAACGAAAATCGACTCTTCCGTTTTGCGTGGGCTGAATTGCGTTGGTTGGGTTTTTCGCCGTACGACCGCGAAGAAATCGAAGTGAGATTTCATGGAATTGGCCCGTAATCTGAGAGTGGATAGCATCTCCCGGCTTGAGCCGACGTCGCTCTATCAAGTTGGTCCGACGCAGCTCGTTGCCGACGCCGTTTATTTG
>JAIOQJ010000736.1 GCA_021413475.1 Planctomycetota bacterium
GAACTCGGCGACGGCAAGCCGGATGAGTACGGCCGGGTCATGATGACGCCGCGCGAAATCGCGGAAGCGATCTCCTACGCCATCACCGACCTCCCGCCGGATAATCGCCTGATGGAGACACTCAGGTACGGAAAGTTGAAAACGCGCGACGACGTCCGCCGGGAAGTACAGCGTCTGCTCACGGACGATCGCAAGGTCGAAAATGTCTTGATGATCCGCTTTCCGATCCTGCGGTTCTTCCGCGAATACTTTGGCTACGACACGGCACCTCAGGTTTTCAAGGACATGGAGTTGTTGAACCCGGAAATCCGCCACGCGCTGGTCGTGGACACCGATCGGCTGGTGCTCGACATTTTTTATCAGGACAAGAACGTCCTTGAGGAACTGCTCACCACCAACAAGAGCTACGTTGCCAGTTCGTTCATTCGATCGGTCCCCTTACGAGAAATTAAAAAGAAGGGCGGCACACATCCGTTCGGCTCGAAGAACCACCTCAACGAGGTCTACAATCTCGAGCCCGAAAAATGGTCCGAAGAACAGCCGATGACTTTCCCCGCGACGGAACGGGCCGGCATTCTGACGCAACCAAGCTGGTTGATTGCTCACTCGACCAACGACAGCAACCACGCCATTCACCGCGGCAAGTGGATCCGCGAGCGGTTGCTCGGCGGCGCGATCCCCGACACGCCGATCACCGTCGACGCCCAGTTGCCCGAGGAACCGGAGAAACCCCTTCGCGAACGGATGCGCGTGACCCGCGAAGCCTCATGCATCAAATGCCATCAGCGCATGGACCCTCTCGGCCTACCGTTCGAGATGTACGACGACTGGGGCCGATTCCGCACGAAGGAACTGGGCCAACCGGTCGATACGACGGGCGCGATCAAGTTCAGCCCCGACGAGAAACTCGAAGGCCTAGTCGTCAACGCCATCGACATGATCAAGAAACTGGCGAAGTCGGAACACGTGCATCAGGTCTTCGTCCGCCACGCCTTCCGCTACTGGATGGGCCGCAATGAGACGATCGAAGACGCGCCCACTCTGCAAGCCGCGTATAAGGCCTACAAAGACGGCGGCGGGAGCATGAAGGCGTTGATTACATCGCTACTGACCTCGGATTCGTTTTTGTATCGGGTGCCGTTGAAGACTGCCAAATGAACCCTTTTAGCCGCGAATCGTAGGGTTTCCGGAGATGCGCGCGAGCGCTCGCACGTCGTCCGCGCGAGTCTCCTTGAAACCCACGACTCGCGGCTAAACGACGAAACTGATGACGAATGCAAACACGAAAAGAGGAAACATTGCCATGCCAAACACCCGCCGCGATCTCCTCAAAGGCCTCACCCTCGGTGCCGGGGCCACGCTGCTCTCGCCGATCTTGAACGATTTGCGCGCGCAGGCTGATGGTGCCAAGGCCCAGCCAAAGCGCTTCGTCTTCATGCTTCAGAGCCAAGGCCTTCAGAGTTGGGCCGTCAAGCCCACGGAAATCAATCGCCCGGGCGACCATGAGCGATTGGTGGGCGTGGAACAGCTTGTGACGAAGCCCCTCAAGGGGTTGACGCTCCCCGAAGACATCGCGGGCCTGCAACCATTCCAGGACCGGATGACGATCATACAGGGCCTGAACGGAAAGCACGTTTCGCCCTATCACGGCGGACCGTTCGGGGCGATGGGCGGCTACTTGAAGGGGAACACGCCGTCAGGTCAAACCATCGACGCCGCGTTGGCCACGGCCCATCCTTCGACCTTCCCACTTTTGGGCCTCGGCATCGGCAAGTACACGAACGTGGAATACTGTTCGAGTGCCTGGGGTGCCAACCGGGCCGCGCCGACGATGTGCCATCCCGATTACGCGTACAAGGTACTCTTCGGCAGTGTGCTTCAAGGGAAGGACCGTGCCGACTTCGATTCTCGCACTAGCTTGCTCGACTTCATGAAAGAGGACGTCAAGCGCGTGCAAGACCGACTGGCCGGCCCCGAGAAAGAGAAGTTCGACGCCCAGGTGGCCGCCTACGAGAACATGAGCAAACGGCAGAAGGACTTGCGTGAACTGGCCGAGCAACTGAAGAAGGTCGCGCCAGTCAAAGACAAGAAATACACCGACGAACGGGAGACGCTTCAACTCGAAGCCCACGTCGAACTCGCCGCCGCGGCACTTATCGGCGGGTTGACGCGGGTTGTCACCATCGCCTCGGGCCTGTGCGGCCACTTCGGCAGTTTCCGCGGCTTCACCGAAACGCCGATCGAGATGCACGCCCACGTCGGCCACGGCGGCGCGACCGGCCGCAAGCTCTACACCATTCTGCGCAAGTTTCACATCGATCAACTGGCACTACTGGCCAAGAAACTCCAGGCCGTGCCCGAAGGCGACGGCACCATGCTCGACAACACCGTGATCGTCTACACCAGCGACTTCGGTGAAACGCATCACTCCACCGGCAAGGATTGGGCCTACGTGCTGCTCGGCAACCTGGGCGGCAAGCTCAAGAGCGGGCAATACATCGACTACCCACTCTTCGGCAAGAAGGGGAGCCGGAGCATCAACGCTCTCTACTGCACGCTCCTGCATGCTGCGGGCGCACCGCGCGATCACTTCAACCTCGAAGGCGTACTCAAGAACGTGGATTCTCCGGGACCTCTGGCGGAATTGATGGTATAACAAATAATCATCCGAATATTGGCCAGAGAGACTCTCCATGCGATCCGTGGCCGCCGTCTCGATCCTTCTGCTTGGCTTCGCTTCGCGCCTCGATGCCGCGCCGCCGGATGACAAGCAGTTCAACGATCAGATCCGCCCGTTTATCGTGAAGCATTGCCAGGAATGCCACGGGCCGAACAAGGCGAAGGGCGACCTTCGCCTCGATTCGCTGCCGTCCGACTTCGACAGCTTCGCCAACCGCGAGAAGTGGTTGAACGCCCTGAAGCGTGTGCGGGCCAACGAGATGCCGCCGAAGCCGAAGACTCGGCCGTCGGATGCGGAAATCCAAGTTCTCACCGAATGGGTTGGCACCCGAACCAAGGCCGCGGAAGCGAAACGGGCCACGGAAGGGCGCGTGGTCTTGCGGCGGCTCAACCGCACTGAATACGAAAACACCGTGCGCGATTTACTTGGTGTGACAGTGAACCTGAAGGAGCAGTTGCCGCAGGATAGCTCGGCCCACGGCTTCGACAACATCGGCGAGGCGCTCCATACTTCCTCGTTCTTGATGGAGAAGTATCTCGAAGCGGCCGATATCGCGTTGAACCAGGCGATCGCCAACAAGCCGAAGGCACCGCCGTCGACCAGCAAACGCTATCTCATGAAGGATTCGCACACGGTGCGTCTATCCACCGAAAAGGTCTACCGCAAGATCGACGAAACGGTCGTCTGCTTCTGCTCGTCCTCTTGGCACACCGTCGGACCGACGCAGTTTTATCCGAGTGAGCGAGGCTTCTATCGCTTCCGCATCTCGGCGTCCGGGTTTCAAAGTGCCGAGAAACCGGTTACTTTCCGCGTCACCGCTGGGGGCGGGAATTTGTCCGGGAAGCAAGGTTTGGTTGGCTACTTTGACGCTCCGCCCGACAAGCCAACCGTTTTCGAGTTCGTCCAGTTCATGGAGCCGCGAACGTCGATCGGCCTTCTTCCCTATGGCCTGGCTGGCTCGGGAGTCGTCAGCAAAGTGGGCGGCGATGATTGGACCGGCCCCGGACTGGCCCTTCAGTGGATCGACATCGAAGGCCCGCTCAACGAGACCTGGCCCCCGGCCCACCACAAGCGACTCTTCGGCGAACAGGATCAGGGAAAAGCCCCGATCTACAACTTCAGCGACCGTGTCGAGGTTGTCTCGAAAGACCCCGAAGTCGACGCGAAACGGATTCTGCGACCGTTTATTCGCCGGGCTTTCCGACGGGCCATCACGGACGACGATATCAAACCGTACTCGGCACTCGTGCTGGCCAAGGTGAAGGAAAAGAACACCTTCGAGCAGGCGATCCGGGCCGCGTTCACGGCGGTGATGGTGTCGCCGGAGTTTCTGTTTCTCCAGGAAAAACCGGGCAAACTCAACGACTTCGCCCTGGCCAGCCGGCTGTCGTACTTCTTCTGGAGCACGATGCCCGACGACGAATTGTTGACCCTCGCCGAAGAGAAAAAACTGAGCGATCCGGAGACGCTCCGCAAGCAAGTCGAGCGGATGCTCAAGCATCCGAAGTCCGCGATGTTCACGGAGAATTTCCTCGGCCAATGGTTGGGGCTTCGCGAAATCGACTTCACGGAACCGAGCCACATTCTCTACCCCGACTTTGACCACATGCTGAAAGTGTCGATGCTCAAGGAGTCGGAACTCTTCTTTCAGGAAGTCCTCAATAACGATTTGAGCTTCACGAATTTCGTCGCTTCCGATTTCACGATGCTCAACGGCCGTCTAGCCAAACACTATGGCATCCCCGGTATCGACGGCTGGGAGTTCAAGAAAGTGACGTTGCCCAAAGACAGCCATCGCGGCGGTTTCCTGACGATGGCGAGCGTGCTCAAAGTGACGGCCAACGGCACCACCACTTCGCCGGTTGTTCGCGGGGCGTGGGTGCTCGATCGCATTCTCGGAACACCGCCGAGCCCGCCGCCGGAAGGCGTGGCCGCCCTCGAGCCTGATACCCGCGGGGCCACGACGATCCGCGAGCAACTCGCCAAGCATCGGCAGGTCGCATCGTGTGCGTTGTGCCATGTGAAAATCGATCCGCCGGGATTCGCCCTCGAGAGTTTCGACGTCATCGGCGGCTGGCGCGATAATTACCGCTCTTCCGGAAACGGAACACCGGTGACGATCGACGGCCGCCGCATGCCGTATAACAAAGGCAAGAAAGTAGACCCCAGCGACGTGATGCCGGACGGCCAGAAGTTCAACGACATCGACGAATTCAAGCAGATTCTGCTGAAAGACAAGGACCAGATCGCCCGCGCCTTGACCGAAAGACTCCTGACCTACGCCACCGGAGCGGCCCCGACGCCCGGCGATCGAGCCGAGATCGACGCGATCGTCGCCGCCATCAAGAAAAAGAACGATGGCTTCCGCTCGTTGATCCACGAAGTGGTCGCGAGCAAATCGTTCCGTTCGAAATAAGGGAAACGAAGACATTTGAACCACAGAGACACAGAGGCACAGAGAAAACAAGAAGAGAAATACAGAGACTTGATTTCTGTGTGCCACTGATGTCAGCATCTGTTGCGTCGTGCAGAGATTGTGCGCTGGAAGAAATGAATTATCTTCTCTTCTTGTTTTCTCTGAGCTTCTGTGTCTCTGTGGTTCAAATGTTTTGGTTTGATTCTTGGATCATAGTCCGTCGCCCCGAGGATGAACCGATGCCGACGCAAGTCTCCCGCCGTAACTTTCTTCGAGCTGCCGGTGTGACGTTAGCTATCCCGTGGCTCGAGACCTCGGCATTCGGCGGCCCGGCCGCCAAACCGCCGCGGCGGATGGTCTGCATTAACACGCCGCTCGGCGTGCATGCCCCATTCTTTTTTCCTGAAAAGGCCGGCAAGGATTACGAGTTCAGCCCTTACCTCGAACTCCTCAAGGATTTCCGGAACGACTTTACGGTCATCTCCGGGCTCTCGCACCCGGACGTCGGCCCCAGCCACGATTCCAATTACAGTTTCCTGACGGGTGCCCCGCACCCCGAGCGCCGGGCCGGTTTCCGCAACACCATCTCGCTCGACCAGTTTGCTGCCGAGCGCACGTTCGGCCAGACGCGTTTCGCCAGCTTGCCCCTCTCTTGCGAGGGTTTCGGCCTGTCGTGGACGCGTAGCGGAGCCGCCGTCCCGTCGCACAGCTTCCCCGCCACCGTGTTCGCACAGTTGTTTCTCGAAGGGCGGCCCGACGAAGTTCAGAACCAGGCCCGCCGTCTCCGCGACGGCCAGAGTATTCTCGACACCGTCCGCGATCAGACCAAGAAGCTGCAAACCGGCCTCGGCACAAACGACAAAGAAAAACTCGACGAGTACTTCACCAGCCTGCGTGAACTCGAACACCTCGAGATCGAACGCGAGAACGAAAAGAAACGTGCGCACGCCGCGGCGCTGGAAGCCGGGGAGC
>JAIOQJ010000737.1 GCA_021413475.1 Planctomycetota bacterium
CGAGGTCGAATTACGACATCAGACGACGGGCAAGCATCAAAAGCGTCAACAGGGCCGTGGTTCCCGCCCCACCTTGAGGCGGGGAACACGGCCCTGACAAATGAGAAAATACGTTCTATGACGACGGTTAGCGGCGATCAAGCCCCCGGACCCAGAACGCGGATTTTAATGTCCACGCCGGGCGGCAGGCTCAGACCCTTATTCAGTGCTTCGATCGTCTTGCCGGTCGGTTGCAGAATGTCGATGATCCGCTTGTGGGTTCGAATCTCAAACTGCTCGCGCGACTTACGATCGATGAAGGGGCTACGCAGCACAGTGTAGCGTTCGATCCGCGTGGGGAGCGGAATTGGACCGTGAACTTCAGCCCCGGTGCGCTGCGCAGTTTCCACGATTTCAAGCGCCGTGCGGTCAAGCACGTCGTGATCGTAACCTTCCATGCGGATGCGGATTCGTTCTGTCTGATTGCCCGCCAAACCAACCTCCTCGCCCTACAAAAGAGCGATCCACAACCAAAACTCGTCTCAGTAGGAACAGTAAACGTAGGGGTGCATCAAAATACTGTCAAGGTTTTTTGCCTGAACTTGCCGGAAAAAGAATCGTTCCATGCTCGACAGGTGAGCTGGAACGCTCCATTTTCCGGAATTCGGCGAGCCGGCTCGTGTAAGCAGCCGGAGTTTTGTGCTAGTTCCTCCAGGCGCTGACGCGACCTGGCCCGCCATTTCACGCGATGATCGCATCGATCGCCTTGCCGTGGTCGATATCAAGCCGCTTCCGGCCGGGGATCTCCAACTTCCGCGAATCGAGCCCGAGTAGTTTCATGATCGTCGCGTGGATATCGGTCACGTAATGCCGGTCTTCCACGGCATGGAAGCCGAGTTCATCCGTGGTTCCGTGGGCGATGCCGCCCTTGATGCCGCCGCCCGCCATCCAGACCGAGAAGCCGTAAATGTGATGATCGCGGCCATCGACGCCTTGCGTGCCCGGCGTGCGGCCGAACTCGCTGCAGAAGATCACGATCGTCTCGTCGAGCAAGCCGCGCCGCTTGAGATCCTGGAGCAACCCGGCAATCGGCTTATCCACTTGTTTGCAGTTATTCTCGTGATTAGTCTTGAGCTTGCTATGGGCGTCCCAGGTCCCCGCGCCGCCGGCCCCGTGCTGAATCTGGATGAAACGCACGCCGCGTTCGACCAATCGCCGCGAGGCGAGCAACTGCATGCCGAAGGCATTGGTGGCCGGCTCGTCGATGCCGTAGAGCTTTTTCGTTTCCGCGGTTTCGTCGGCGAATTTCAACACCTCGGGCACGGAAGTCTGCATGCGGAAGGCGAGTTCGTAGGCCTTGATCCGGGCGGTGAGCGACGGATCGTCAGGGTAATCGACCGAGCGCAATTTGTTCAATCGGCCGACCAGATCGAAGCCGACTTGCTGCTCGGCAGCGGAAAGATCGGTTTCCGGCTTGCCGTAATCGAGCGGGTTGACGGGGTCGACGCGAAGCGGGATGGCATCGTGCTCGGGCCCGAGGTAATGGCCATCTTTCGCGTTCCAGTATTCGCGACGGCCCATCGAAATGAACTGCGGCAAATTCTGGTTGAGCGTCCCCAGCCCGTAGTGAACCCAGGCCCCGAGCGTCGGGAATTCGCCGTCGAGCATGTGCCGACCGGAGTGAAATTGCGTTTGCGCCCCATGATTGTCGTCGGTGGTGTACATCGAACGCACGACGGCAATGTCGTCGATGCACGAGCCGACGTGCGGGAACCAGTCGCTAACATCGAGCCCCGATTTACCGCGTTTCTTGAAGCCGATCTGCGTCGCGAGAATCTTGTTGCGTTGCTGGCCGTTGGCGTCGTTGATGACGGTGACGCGCGCGAGTTTCAGCTTCTCGGGATCCTGCGTATCTTTGAACGGCGTCTCGGCAATCGTCTTGCCCGCGTACTTGTCGAGCATCGGCTTGGGGTCGAACGACTCCATGTGCGAAACGCCGCCGTTCATGAACAGCCAGATTACACTCTTAGCCTTCGGCTTGAATTGTGCCTTGCCGTCCGGCGGCAGCCAGAGCGACGGCGACGACGCATGGGCCAGATTCTCCTGCTGGAGCATCGCGCCGAGGGCCAGACCGGTAAAGCCCATGCCGAGATCAGCCAGAAACGTGCGGCGGTGGATGCCGCGGGATGATGGTTGTCGCATATTGATTGGCCTCGAAGAGGTCGGCTGCGAAAAACGGAAAAATTTCAAAGATTCGCCAATTCGGAAGGTTCAGGCGGGTCTGGCGAGGATTCTGTGGCTGTCTCAAGTCCCAGATTTTTTTATAAGTGGGACATTATGGACGCGCCTGACAAAAGTCGTTTTTGGTCAAAACGCCCTCAATAAGCAACGAGGTTTTTGAGGGTGTTTACGTAAAAACTGGACTTTTGTCGGGCGCGTCCATTATGAGACAACTTGGGACATCTTACCCGAAAAAGGCGGTGTCCTTCAACATGGAGAGTATTATCGATCTCCGCGAAAAGCAAGCCTCCTCAAGGTTGCGGCACGGCATGGAAAGTAGTGCTCATTTCCTCAGCCCGGATAGCGTCTAAAGGCACCCAACTAATTTGAGGTCCACTCAGTGTACACCACCGATTCGCACACTACAAACCAGGGCTGGCCCCATGTCGGTTGGAACGCGACGACATGGTTGCCAGGGGCAGGTGCCGCGCCTCTGAGAATCTCTGGCAGCAACTCGATCCCGCCTGAGATTAACTCGCGGACCGTGATGGTGGGCGGCAAGCATACGAAAGAGACTCCACAAAACCGTGCCTCCCGATAATCGTCCGGTATACCTTTCCAAACGCCCATGACCAATTCGCGTGAATCCAAATCCCAGGTGCGGATGCTGAGCATCGAATCCTCAATGTCAGCCAGCAACTCGTTTGGTAGAACCTGTTCTATCCGTTCTCCTCCGTTTATCGAGCGTATCGGGTGGATGCCCTACCGTACCGTCACAAAATCATTATGGTTCAACAACGCATGCACCAAGTTGACGCGTGCCCGCATCGCCGCATCCGCTCTCTTCTCCCGCGTCGCGATCGCTTTCAGTTCCTTCATCGCGTTGACACACTCCGCCTGTTCCTCTTTCGTCGGCGAACTGCCCAGGACCAATTCGAACGCGGCTTTGGCGAACGCGACGTCGTTCGGTTCGTTCAGTCGCTTCGCGATTTTTTCGGCGGCGGCGAGGGCGAGTTTGCTGTTTTCGAGGGCGAGCGCTTGTTGCGGAACGATGCTCTCCGAACGGCGATAGCATTCCAGTACGTTCGCGTCGTCGAAGATCGAGAGGAACTTGTTGTGCTCGTTGTGGGAATGGACGAAGTACATGCCACGGCGGCGCGACGTCTCGTCGGCGGCGGGGATTGATGGGCCGCCCACGGTCTGATCGAGTTCGCCCGAGAGCAAAAGCAGGCTATCGCGGATCACCTGGGCCTCCATGCGGATCGGATTCATTCGCCAGTAGTAGCGATTTTCCGCATCGAGACTGATCGTATCCCCGGAAGCCTGGGCACTCGACGACGACAAGCGATAAACATCGCTGGTGACGATCATCCGGTGCAGTTGCTTCATGTTCCAGTTCTTTTCCATCAGTTCGACCGCGAGCCAGTCGAGCAGTTCCGGGTGCGTCGGCGGCGCTCCCTTGCGGCCGAAATCGAAAACGGTCGCGACCAACGGCTTGCCGAAATGCCGGGCCCAGATGTGATTGACCGCCACCCGGGCCGTCAGCGGATTGCGGGCATCGGTGATCCACTTCGCGAGCGCCGATCGTCGCCCAGTGCTCGTGGTCGGGTACGGTTTGCTTCGCGACGGCTCGCCTTCCAGGTTCGATTCGAGCGTTTTCAACGAGCCACGAAGTGCGGTGAAGGTTTCACCCGGCGTTTCCAGATCTTTCTTCGCCTTGGCCAGGGCGGCCTTGGCGGCGACGACTTTCTTCTCGTTCTCCGCTTTCTTGGCCGCCAGAGCTTTCGCGATCTCTTGCTCGGCCTTGGCGAGAGCGTCTTCGGCAACCGCGACGGCCGATTTCTTTTCGAGAAGAGCGGCCGCGCGGGCAACTTCTTTCGCATTGGCCGCCATTGCGAGGCGGGCTTTTTCAGCCGCGAACCGAGCTCGGATTAGATCAGGTTGCAACGATGCCAAAGCCAGCGACTTCTCGGCAACGACGATGGCCGTGCGGGTTTGATCGGTCTCGGGTTTCGCCTTCTTCGCGAGTTCGAGGGCGGCTTTCGCGTCGGTGATTTGCTTCTCGGCGGCCAGTAAATGCGTCGCGAGGACCTCTTCCGATAAACCAGGATTGTGGGCCTCGGCAGGAAGATTCACGGTCGATATTTCCAATTTCGAGAACGACAGAATCTCAGGAAGTCCCGGCGGGATGGCTTGATCCTTGCGCGGATTCTTCTCATCGCCGCGAATGAACAAGTACGTCGGTGCCGTCAGGTTGCAATCGAAGACGCGCGGCAGGCCGTCTTTCTCGAAATCCGTGACGCCGGGGACCATGTCGGTCCGAATCTGATACGGTTCGAAAAAGGCCCGGAAGCGGTAGAAATCCTGCTGCGAGATCGGGTCATACTTGTGATCGTGGCACTTACTGCAATTCATCGTCAGGCCAAGGAACGCTTTCGAGGTGTGCTCGACGGTCTCTTCCATCCAGGTGTTGCGATTGAATTTGAAATACTGGCGGGCCAGGAACCCGGAACCGCGGAGTTTGTCGGCATCGGTCGGATAAAGCTCGTCGGCGGCCAGCATCTCGCGGACCATCTGGTCGTAACCCTTGTCGGCATTCAGCGATTCGATGATCCAGTCGCGCCAGTGCCAGATGTGCTTCTGGCTGTTGCGTACCTCCGCACCGAGGCCCCACCAATCGGAGTAGCGCCAAACATCCATCCAGTGCCGGCCCCAGCGTTCGCCGTATTGCTTGGAAGCGAGCAAGCGATCGACGACTTCCGTGTATGCCGACTGCGGATTGACGGCATCGGCCGCCAAGAACGCGTCGAGTTCCGCGCGCGTGGGGGGCAAACCGGTCAGGTCGATGTACAAACGCCGAAGGAGGATCCGTTTGTCGGCCGGTGCCTGAGGGGTCAGTTTGCGTTTGTCGCGCTCGGCAGAGATAAAGGCATCGATGGGATTGCCCGGCTTCGGCGGGGCCACCTTCACGGGCGTTTTGAAGGCCCAGTGATCCTTGGGATCCGTCTCCGGTTTTTCATCGGCGGGGCCCGCCGCCCCTTGATCGATCCAGGCCCGCAGCAACGCGATCTCGACTGGTTTTAGCCCTTCGCCTTCGCTATTCGGCGGCATCCGATCGTTTTCGTCCTTGGTGGAAACATGGTCGATCAGGAGGCTTTTCGCACTTTTGCCGGGCACGATGGCGGGGCCGGACGTTCCCCCTTTTTTCATCAGTTCGACGGTATCGACACGGAGTTTGCTCTTCTGTTGCAGTGCCCCGTGGCACGAAAAGCAACGGGCTGCGAGTATCGGCTTCACGCCACGCAGATAATCGACCGTCTCCTCGGCTGGGAGGGTGGAACTCGACAAGAGAAGAGTCAAAAGTGCGGTGAGGGTTCGCGGCATGGCGGGAGGATCCTCGGAAATTCGAAGTCGGCAAGAGTCGGAGCAGGCAGGTGAATGTATCGTAATCGAATGGAAAGCAGGTTGTCGCGGGAAAATTGACGGAAAGGCGTTTGCTCCGAGCCCGAAGCGCCAGCAAGGGAGAAACCGTCTCCCTTGCTGGCGCTTCGGGCTCGGATGGCGTTTCTCGCCCCTCACCCCATCAGCTTCCGAAAATCGTCGAACAGGTAACTGCTATCGTGCGGGCCGGCCGACGCCTCGGGATGATACTGAACGCTAAAGAGCGGGATCTTCTTGTGGCGCATCCCTTCAAGAGTCTGATCGTTGAGATTGACGTGCGTCAACTCCACGTCCTTCGAAAGACTATCGATATCGACGGCAAAGCCGTGATTCTGCGTGGTGATCTCGACCTGGCCTGTCTGATGATTCATCACCGGTTGGTTCGCCCCGCGATGGCCGAACTTGAGCTTGTAGGTCTTGCCGCCCATCGCCAAGCCGAGCAATTGATGGCCGAGGCAGATTCCGAAAATCGGCTTCTTGCCCAGGAGATCCTTCACGGTGTCGATGGCATAACCAACCGCGGCCGGGTCGCCCGGGCCGTTCGACAGGAAAACGCCATCCGGCTTGAGGGCCAGGACGTCGGCTGCCTTTGCGGTGCCCGGAAGTATCGACACCCGGCAGCCCGCCTGCACGAGACAGCGGGGAATGTTCCATTTCATGCCATAATCGAGCGCGACAACGTGATGCGTCTCCGCGTGGGAAGCAAGCATCGATTGAGCCAGCGGCGCGAGGCCGGCCTTGGTCCATTCGTAACCGCGCTCTGGCACGACTTCGCGGACCAGATCGCGGCCTTCCATGCCTTGGAGGCCGCATGCCTTCTTCACCAGCGAGGTGTTATCGAGATCGGTCGCGGACAGGACACCCATCATCGCCCCGCGCACTCGCAACCGACGCACCAGGGAACGCGTGTCGATCCCCTCGATACCGACGATGCCGTTGCGTTTCAAATAGGTGTCGAGATCGGTCTCGGAGCGAAAATTGCTCGGAACGCGAGCCCATTCGCGAACGATAAAGCCGGCAACTTGCGGCTTGGCCGATTCTTCATCCTCCACCGTCACGCCGTAATTGCCCATGAGCGGGTAGGTCATCGTGACGATCTGGCCCTTGTAGGACGGATCGGTCAGCACTTCCTGATAGCCGGTCATGCTGGTGTTGAAGACCACTTCGCCCGACGTCTCGGCAACCGAGCCAAACGCCCGACCGATGTAAACGGTGCCGTCTTCCAGTGCAAGTTTCGCAGGTTGATCCATGTTGATTGATTTAAGAACCGATCGCGATGCGTCCACCCCGTTTCCGTTTAGCCGCTCCTCGCAGGGTTTCCGTAGAGGAGCGCGGCCGCTGACTATGCCACCTCCACCGCCTTCTTCATCGCCGCAGCGATCCGCCGCAACGACTCTTCACGCGTCCCAAACGGCGGCAACGCGTACAGAACGTTCCCCAGCGGCCGCAGGAAAACCCCTTGTTCCAGGCAACACGCTCGCATCGCCTGGGCCGTCTTGGCGAGATACCCACCGGGAACTTCCAATTCGATCGCCGCGATCGTGCCGCGAACTCGCACATCGCGAACGCGCGGATGCCCACGCAGCTCGGCGAAGGTTTCGTTCCAGAATTGCTGGAAGCGAGCCGGGGCAGTCGGCGGTTCATTCCGCAAGCGTTCCAGGTTCGCGGCGGCCAAAGAACACGCCAGCGGGTGCGCGGTGAACGAATGGCCATGAAAGAAAGTCTTCTCGCGATCGGCGGTATCGAAAGCTTCCACAATCGCCGGCGACGCCAGGGTCGCGGCCAACGGCAATATTCCCCCCGCGAGCGTCTTGGCCGTACAGATCAGATCAGGGCTGATTCCGGCTGCTTGAAACGCCCACATTGGCCCGGTGCGATGGCAACCCGTCATTACTTCGTCGGCGATGAACAGCACGCCATGTTTTCGCGTCACCTCGTAGATAGCTCGCAACTCCCAGGGCGAGTGCATCCGCATGCCGCCGGCCCCTTGCACCAATGGCTCGATGATCACCGCGGCCACCTTCCCGGCCTGGCGGGTCAGTACCTCATCAAGTCGTTCAGCGGAAACCGGCACGCGCTCGACCTTGAACAGCAGCGGTTCGAAGTTACCGAAAAAGAGTGGATCGCGGCCGACCGACATGGCCCCGAAGGTGTCGCCGTGGTAGCCATCTTCGAAACCCACAAAGAGCGTGCGGTTCGGCTCCCCGCGATGCCGCCAAACCTGGTAGGCCATCTTGAGGGCGACTTCGACGGCCGTGCTGCCGTTCTCGGAAAAGAAGACCCGACCTCCGCTCCACAACGTCGTCTGGAGCAACAACTCCGCGACACGAATCGCCGGGGCATGGGTCACGCCCGCGAAAAGCACGTGATCGAACGAGCGCGACGCCTGTTCCAGCACCCCCATCAGATGAGGATCGAGATGCCCATGCAGAATAGTCCACCAGGAAGAAATGGCGTCAATGACCTTGCGGCCATCGGCGAGATGCAGAAATTCTTCGCGAGCCCCGATCACTTCCAACGGCGGCTCGGCCCCACGCAAGGGTGTGTAAGGATGCCAGACGAACTGGCGGTCGGCTTCGCGATGATCGACGACAGGCCTGGTCGCGGATAGAAGCACGACGATCTCGTTCAGTGCGCTCGCTTGCTTCGAGGCCGATTCGCGGATGCCACTTGCGTCGAATGTGGAAGGGAAATGCAATGGGGCGACCGGCAAACCGCTTTCCTTCGCGATGCGTGCCCGCGCATGTTCATCCGCTTCGCCCATCAGAACGACCGCGGTCGGCACGATTCCCTCCGCACGAAGAGCTCGCAGCATCGCCAGCGTACGGCCCATCGCGCCGATCTTCGAGGACGAGATGAGGACCGTCGGTAGAGCAAGCTCGCGGATCAGATCGATCTGCGATTCGGTCTCGTTCAGTGGTGAAAATGGTCCGCCGAAGGTTTCAATGAGCAGTGGTGAAGTGCTCGGAACTTGCCTGGCAATCTCCGCCGCCGAAGGGAGCGAGCGGCGAGCTCGCGCGATAGGTGTTGATCCAGACGATGCCGGCACGAAGCTGGCGCATGACGCACAGGGAGCGGCCGCTGTTGCGGGTGAAGATG
>JAIOQJ010000738.1 GCA_021413475.1 Planctomycetota bacterium
CCCGGCACGATGCGGTTCCAATTCAAATCACCCCCGCCGTAAAAATTGCCGCACCGCGTGACGCAAATCGGCATGCGGTACGAGTGAGCGTAGGTGAGAGAAATAATGTCCGTACACGATTTGCTGGCGTCGTACGGATGCCGGCCTTGCAGCGGGGCATCCTCGGTGTACGGCAACTGGCTCTGTTCGCCGTAGGCTTTATCGGACGACGCGACGACCACATCCGGGTTGTAACCGCAACGGCGGGCCGCTTCGAGCAGGCACCAGGTGCCCTTGATATTGCTTTCGAAGGTGGAAAGGGGGCTGCGATTGGCGATGCCGACAATCGTCTGCGCTGCGAGATGGAGAACGGTTTGAACTTCGTATTCCGCGAGGGCCCGCTCCATGAGCACGGCATCTTCGAGCGAGCCGCGAACGACATCGATACGCTCGAGCAATCCACCACGTGAAAGTTCGGAGCCGGTTACTTGATCGCGGACCAGGCCGACCACGTGAGCGCCGCGTTCCAGCAACGCGCGCACGGTCCAGGTGCCCACCAGGCCAGTGCAACCAGTGACGAATACACGACGATCTTGCCAGAACGCATCCATGCGTGATCCTTGATGATTTAGGCGGCCGAAGCAGGTTTGAATGCCGTCGGTGCTTCCCAGGTCAACCAGGGGGCCTGACGGCTATCGTGCAGATCATTGAGGTATTTGTAATCGCGGCTGCTATCCATCGGGTGCCAGAAGCCGGTGTGTTTGTACGCCATCAGTTCGCGGTCGCGGGCCAAGGTCATCAACGGCTGGCGTTCCAGGACCAAGGTCGGATCGTCTTCGAGGCGGTCGAAGATCTTGCGATTGAAGACGAAGAAACCGCCGCTGATCCAGCCCGGGGCGACCAGCGGCTTCTCGGTGAATTCGTTGACTTGATCGCCGTCGAGATCGAGTTCTCCGAAACGGCCCGGGGGTTGCACGGTTGTCACGGTGCCGACCCGGCCGTGCGCCTTGTGGAAGGCGACCAATTGTTTCAGGTCGATATCGGAAACGCCGTCGCCGTAAGTGGCCAGGAAGGTGTCGCCGCGCAGGTATTTTTCGATCCGCTTGATCCGGCAGCCGGTCATGACGTCGAGACCGGTCTCAGCGAAAGTAATTCGCCAGTTCTCGGCATAGCCCTCGCCATGGATCTCCGCCTTTTCAGGCGAGGTCAAGCGCATGGTGAAATCGGAATGGGCCAGGTGATAATCGAGAAAATGGCGCTTGATGATCCAGCCCTTGTGCCCGAGGCATAAGACAAAATCCGTAAAGCCATGCCGGGCGTAGCCCTTCATGATGTGCCACAAGATCGGCCGTCCGCCGATAGGGATCATCGGCTTGGGAATATCTTCCGCCACGTCGCGGATGCGCGTGCCGAACCCACCGCAAAGTATAACCACCTGCATGGCCCGGACCTCCTTGTCGCGGGTGCCCACGGAAAAACAAGTGGGGCGACTATACCGGGGAAATGGCAAAGTGGGCAAGGGGAGAATTTCGGTGGGGGTGTGTCAATGGGTGTAGGCAACTTTCGCCGTCCTGTTGCCCATTCGATGATAGGGTAATTGCGAGTGCTTTTCCGATAGGTTGCATCATATTCGCACACCCCGTGCAATGAATTGGCCGCTTTTTTGCAACCCATTCCACCTATTTTGCAACGAAAAAGTAGCGTTTTGCAACGCATTCCGGCCGTTTTGCAACGAAAAAGTAGTGTTTTGCGACGCATTCCGGCTGTTTTGCAATGAAAAAGTAGCGCATCGAAGAAAACGGAAGTAGAAAGTTCCCCCCTTTGCAACGAATGCCCGCGAAGTCGGTCGAGGTGTAATGTCGCTCCGCGACTGCCAAGCTTCGCTGGCGTACCCAATTTGGTGGGCGATTTTCACATTCATGAGTCTTGCAACATGTGCGATCCCCACAACCCTGATATTTTCCTACGCTAACTCCATCGTCGCAGTCCTACTTCTCTTCACGCCGGCTCAAACGAGCCAGCCCGTGGCACCGATGCTCCCCGACGACCTCAACAATCTTCCGACGTCAACCCTCCCCGCCGATCAACCGACCGGCCCCAGCCTCGCCTTGAAATTGATCATGCCGTTTATCGAGGGCTACGAAATCCTCGGCATTCTTGGCCAGGGCGGGATGGGTGTGGTATACAAGGCCCGGCAACAGAAGTTGAACCGAACTGTCGCCCTCAAAATGCTATTGCCCTCCGTGGTCGGGAGTTCCGGTGAGGGGCAGCGGTTTCGGACCGAGGTCGAAGCCACCGCTTCGCTCAATCATCCGCATATTGTCCATATTTTCGAGTGCGGCGAGCGCGACGGTTCCCTTTTCTACAGCATGGAGCACATCGAAGGTTCCAGTCTTCAGGAACGCCTCAGCGATGGCCCCTTGGCTGGCCGAGCCGCCGCGGGATACCTGGCCAAGGTGGCGGCGGCTATCGAGCACGCTCACCAGCAAGGGATCCTGCATCGCGATCTGAAGCCTTCCAACATTTTGCTCGATACGCACGATCAACCGCACGTCACCGATTTCGGCATCGCCAAGCGCTTGACCGACTCGGCCGGCCCCACGCGCACGGGGTCGATCCTCGGCACACCCAGTTACATGGCCCCCGAACAGGCATCGGGCAGCAAGAATCTGACGCCGGCCACCGATGTCTGGGGTCTGGGGGCCTTATTGTACTGCTTGCTCACGGGCCGACCGCCGTTCCTCGCGGAATCGCTCACCGACACGCTGATGCAAGTGCTGGAAAACGACCCGGCCCCGCCTCGGCTACTCAATCCCAAGGTCGAGCGGGACCTAGAGACCATCTGCTTGAAGTGCCTGGAAAAGGACCCGAACCAGCGTTACCCGAGTGCCGCCGCCTTGGCCGACGATCTGAATCACTACCTGGCTGGCGAGCCCATCAACGCGCGGAGCAGCCATCTCCTCGACCGGCTGGCCCGGGAACTGGGCCGCAGTTCGCACGATGTCGAATTTCGCAACTGGGGCTCGCTCCTTTTTTGGATCGGCCTGATCGTCTTCGTTTGTCACACGGCCAATTTCGTCGTGGCCCAGGTGGGACTGCCACTGTGGCTGCGCTGGGTTTCCGGCAGCGTGCAATTCATTCTCATCGGCCTGCTGCTGTGGCGGCGGCTCCCGAACCGTCTCTTGCCAACGACCGCCGCCGAACGGCAACTCTGGTCGATCTGGATCGGTTATTTTTTCTCGCTCACGACCGTCCTGTTCATCCTTCATCCGGTCAGAGATTTCTGGACTACTATCCAGGTAGACTCGAGCCACTGGGAACTTTATCCCCATTCCGCATTGCTCTCCGGCTTCGCGTTCTTCGTGATGGGCGGCGGCTACTGGGGCGGTTGTTACGCCATTGGCCTGGCGTTTTTCCTGCTGGCGGTCCTCATGCCCTTGAACCTGGCGATCGCTCCGCTCGCTTTTGGCTTGCTCTGGAGCGCGAGTCTTTGCACACTAGGCTTACGCCTGCGACGGCTCGGGCGCGACCACAATGGAACCGGTTCTGGAGTTTGAAGATGCGGTTTCGGTTGATCGTTCCCGGTGGCGAAACGCGTGAGCTCGCCTGTGAAACGAGTCTGGTCCGTTTCGGCGGCGACGCCGATTGTGAAATCCGCTTCGACGCGGCGGCGTTCCCACGGCTGGCGGGCATCGTCGCTTCTCTTCAAGTCAATTCATCTGAAACCGTGCTGGTCTCCAACAATTCCCAGGCCCAGGTATTCCTGAACAAACGGCCCCTGTCGGAAACACTCCCGGTGGCCGTGGGCGATCGCATCCGATTCGGCGTCGAGGGCGAGGGCCCGATCGTCGAGATTCTTGAGCTCACGGCGGACCCCACGCCGCGTGTTTCCGAGATGAAAACGCCGCGCACCGAGTCAGAAAAAACCTATCAGGCCGATTCCGCCGATGTCGCGTTGCTGCGTGGCTCAGCCGTGGCGGCTGAGCGCTTCGTGGTCCAAGGGATCTCGATGATCGGCCGGCAGAGCGATCTGGTCCATGTCCATCTCGATCACCCGCACGTTTCCCGTCTCCACGCGCGATTAACCGCGATGGCCAACCAGGTGACCCTCGAAGACCTTGGTAGCGCCAACGGCACCTACGTCAACGGCCGGCGGATCGTGCAGACCGTCTCCCTCAAGCCCAAAGACCGGATCGACATCGGTCCTTATTCGCTGGTCTTCAAGGACGGTGCGCTCGTCAGCCGTTCGCGCGCGAACAACATCGAGTTGACCGCCCGGAACGTGAATCAGATCGTCAAGGATCGCGGCACGGGCCAGCCGCTTGCCTTGCTTCAGAACATTGATCTGGTCGTGCGTCCGCGTGAGTTCGTCTGCCTGCTTGGACCGAGCGGTTCAGGCAAAACCACGCTCTTGAATGTTCTGAGCGGGCGGCAGATGCCATCGGATGGTGCGGTCGAAATTAACGGCGCGGACCTCTACGCGCAGTTCGCTTCGCTAAAGCAACAAATCGCCGTGGTTCCGCAAAAAGATCTGCTGCACGAGACGCTCAGCGTCGGTTCCGCCCTTCGCTACACCGCCGAATTGCGGCTCCCGCCCGACACAGGGCGCGACGAGATTGACTCCGCCGTCACGGACATTCTGGACGTGGTCGGCCTCACGGAACGGCGCGAGACCTTGATCCGGCACCTGAGCGGTGGGCAGATCAAACGGGCCAGTCTCGCCAATGAACTAATGGCTCGGCCAAGCCTTTTATTTTTGGATGAAGTGACCTCGGGCCTCGATGAACAGACCGATCGCGAAGTGATGCAACTCTTCCGCCGAGTCGCAGATGGCGGCAAAACGGTCGTCTGCATCACGCACAACCTCGCGAATATCGAGGCGACCGCTCATCTCGTGGTCATCCTCACGGAAGGCGGCCGGCTGGCGTTCGTCGGCACGCCCGACGAAGCGAAGACGTACTTCCGCATCAATCGCCTGGGCGACGTCTACCAACGCCTTGCCGAGCGCACGCCGCCGGAATGGCAAACGGCGTTTCAGAAGACTCCGGAATACGAGAAGTACGTCGAACAGCGGTTGCCTCTGAAGCGCGATAGCGATTCGAGCACGGTGACGTTGAGCGTCAGTGACCTGCCCAAAACCAAAGCGATCGGCCAATCGCAGGTCTTGATCCGCCGCAATTTGGCCATCTGGCGCGGCGATCGGCCGGCCTTGTTTGCGCTGGTCGGGCAAAGCCTTCTGGTCGCCCTGCTGCTGGGCCTGGTGTTCGGCGATGTCGGGGCACTCGAGAATCCGCTGGTGCGTGTGCAGCGAACCATCAATCTGCTTTTCCTGCTCAATGTGTCGAGTTTCTGGCTCGGCTGCAACACGGCCGCGAAGGAACTCGTGAAGGAACGCATCATCTTCGCGCGCGAACGGGGATTCAACCTTCGTGTGGATAGTTACCTCGCCTCGAAACTCGCGGTGCTGCTCGTAATCGGGGCGATCCAGGTGACGTTGCTATTCGCCATCGTTCGGTTCTGGTGCGGGCCACCGGGGTCGGTGCTGCTGCAATACGTCGTGCTGCTGGCGTTGATGGTGGCAGGCACCGTGCTGGGATTGTGCTTTTCCGCCGTCGCGAAGACTGAAGAGATGGCGAGCGCCCTGGTGCCGATCGCGGTGATCCCGCAGATCATTTTGGCCGGGGTGATCGCTCCGTTGAGCGGCGTCAGCGAGTTCATCGCGCGGGCGGCGATCACGTGCTACCACGGCCAACAGGGTCTCGAAGCAATCCTGCCCGAAGCGGATCGCAACTTGCACAATTTGCCCGAGGCCTCGATCATCAAGGCACTCGTGATCGTTGCCTTGCACGCCGGCTTTTTCGCAATGATTGCGTTCGTGATGCTGCACAAACGAACGCGGCCGCGGAAATTGGGGTGACAAGCGAGAGTAAGCCAAGTTTCCTCGTAGCACGGCCTTCCCACGAAGAGATGCTGGACCCATGATGTAAATCTGGAGGCATTTATATTTTGGACCAATCCTCGGTGCGAATGTCCGGCAACGCCTCGAAATCGCGGTCGGTCGTCAGTATGGTCAAGTTCATCTGGCGGGCGAGGGCGGCAACCATGATATCAACTTGAGATAAAACTCGGCCTGCCCGACGCAATTCGGTGTAGATGTCTCTGTAGATTCGAGCAGTCTTCAGGTCATCGGCCACAAACGCACTTGCAGCAACAGATGATCGAGATCCCTTCGATACTTCACTTTCCTCCGTACTTGCCGCAGGCCAGCTTCAATTTCGCAAATCACCGGGAGGCATGTTCCGAGGCGAATCCCGGCAAGACGTGCCTTCATCACCCGCTCTCCGACTAGCGAGGCTCGGTTTACAGCCAGCCCAACATGATTCGTGTCAAGCAAATAAGCAGGCATCAATTCAATCCCATTTCTTGGCGCATCAAAGCCTTCGCTTGGCGGTCCTGCTCCGCAAGGGCGGCGGCCATGCGTTCATGGTCCTCCGCTGGGATCTGTGCCGACAACGCCAGAAATTTGTCGTGCCATTTCCTGATTTCCGCCGGATCGTCCGATGGTTCACCCCCTTCAACGATCAATTCCTGACCGTCGTGCCAGTTTTCTGGGAGGTCATCCAAGGGCTCGATCTTTCCTTTTTTCAATATGGCGCGGATCATTTGGTATCCTCATATTTCAACACGCACGCATTCATGCTCGGAATTCGGATATCTTCATCATGAAACTCATTCTAAGGCGGCGAGAACGTGAGCGGTAGACAAGATGCTGACTTCGTAGCACGGCCGACCTACAAAGAAATCCGCACTTTTCGCCCCTCGACCGTGATTCGTCCTTCCGCAAAGGCGCGAATCGCGACGGGATAGGCGACGCATTCTTGCTCGAAAACGCGGGCGGCAAGTTTGTCGGCCGTGTCGTTTTTGAGAACGGGAACGGTCCGTTGCAGGATGATCGGGCCGTGGTCGAATTCATTGTCGGCGAAGTGTACCGTACAGCCCGACTCGGAGACGCCCGATTCCAGCACCGCATCATGAACATGATGGCCGTACATCCCCTTCCCGCCAAACGCGGGGAGCAGGGACGGGTGGATGTTCATCACACGGTGCATGAAATCGTCAGGGATGCGCAAAAGTTGCAAGAAACCGGCGAGACAAACGAGCTTGGCCCCCGCTTGCCGACAGCGGTCGAAAATAGCGGCACTGAAGGCATCGACTGATGAAAACGCTTTACGGGTAACTACGTCGACTGGCAGCTTCGCCCGTTTCGCTCGTTCGATCCCTTTCGCACCTTCCTTGTTCGAAATGACCTGAACGATGCGGACGGGCAGCAACCCGGCGTCGCGAACGTCGATCAGGTTTTGCATCGTCGTGCCGCCGCCGCTCAGAAGAACGGCGATCGGCATTTCAGTACCCGTGTCCATCGTCGTGGTGATCGCGTTCAAAGCGGTGACTTTCGAAGGGCGATAAATTTTCGATCACCAAGCCGACGTGGGTTGGTATTGCTCTCGTCTTCGACGACCTGCCAATCCGGATCGGCACGAAGCGCCTTCGCCAGTTCGGGGTAAAGGTCTGGTTCGATGACGACCAGATTCGCGCGCCTGGCCGCGAGCCAGCCTCTCCAGTCTCCCAGAGCATACTTGATCGCCATGCTGGTTCGCCAGTGCGCAACCGGGAAAACGTGTGCGTGCGTGCCGATCATGACCTCGGCACCTCGGGGAACAACGCGGAAGAGGTAGTCCCCCAAAGACTCGCTCGAGAAAATCCGGCCCTGAAATCGGCCCTCGGGATACGTCTTCAAGGCGTTCGCCAATGCAGGCATCCATCGGCCACGCGTCTCGGGCGATGCTTGCAATTCCAGCCCAAGCCGCCAGCAAGTGGCAGCGGAAGCACTCTTTTCAAGTATCTGCGGCTTCCCGCGGAGGAGCCATTGCACGGGAGGAATCCAAAGGAGAAACAGGCAAAACACCCCCCCGGCCAATATCGTCTTGCGAAAACTTGGCGAACTCACCGAAAAGCGTTCATCCCAATGGAAACGTCGTGCCACGATCGGGGCCAGGGCGGCGAAAAGCCACGGCGTCAACATCAACCACCAGATCATCGCCCGTTCTTGAAACAACGGCCAAACACCAAATGGAAGCGCGGCTACGACATAAGGAATTTTCGAGAAGCGACTGAGCACCCACAGGAAAAAAATCAGAATCCAGCTGAAGATGTAGATCCAGTGAGGTCCTGGCCCAGCACGAAACAAAAGTGGTCGCCATTCGTTCAGATCGCGGACATTGGGTCGATCGGAAAAAGTGATAACGTACCAATAGAGCATTGGCCCATGCGGATTCAAGATCGCCACGCCGACGATGGAGAACATCAAGGCAAGAAACAGACGTTGGAAATCCAGCTGACGGATGCTCGCACGCCATGTGCTGCCGGATTCAGACAAGCGTATTTGAATGAATCGAGCGACAGTGAAAAAGGCGAGGTAAGCGAGGCCCACGATGAACGTTCCATGCAGATTGGCCCACAAAACAAACAGAATCGGCATCGCGAACATCGACCGACGGCTGAGAGCTGGCCTGCTCAACATCAGGAAGAGGACGGTAAACAAAAGCATCCCGATCGCCTGCGGCCGCTGAGTTGCCGTCGGGTTGAGAAGCGCTAGAAAGAGGACCAGAACCGCGAAATTCGCCCATCCGACTGAACCGCTGATTCGCCGAGCGGCAAACCAGAAGAGGAAGAACCGAGACGATACCAACAGCCAGTGGAAGACTCGTAACAATTCGACGCCGTTTTCGAGCGCACGTTGCGGATCACTTCGGGCACTTCCGGTGCCGCCCAGCTGCATGAGAAGAGCGTATCCTGCTTGCGACGCCCATTGAACATGAATGGCGGGCTGCTCGGAATCCGCGAAGGGCGTAAATGGTTCACGGTCGGGCAAGGCATACTGGCTCACCATCGCTTCACCGCGAAAAACGTGACCCCAGACGTCGGTATGCCACAGTGGGACGAGTGAATAAAAGGAGCAGATTCCGCACAGAATCACGATACCCACGACATGGGACGCATTCAAAAAATAGGGCGCGAGCGGTGAGTTCGGGCTGGAAAAATCGAAGCCAGCGCCGAGCGGTTCCGGCTGTTCCGGGTCGTCAGCTGCTGAATTTTCCGACATAAAGCTACTCGAATTGATGTCAGGCGAGAATCAGTAACCTGCCTGTTCGAAGTCAAAAACATCTTAGAACCTCGCTGTTTCTTGACCATCCTCCCCGTTGAATTCGAAAATGATGCAGATGCTGAATTTTCCTACACCCGTCTGAATGTGCCCGAAACTTTGATTCTGATAAGTGAGAAAAAATTGAGAAAGAGCTACTTCGCGCTTGTAATGGTGGCAGAATATTTTCTATACTCTAACTTACTTATCCAATCGGCAGAATCAGTTGCCGCGAGGAAAAGTAGAAAAGACTCGCTCAAATCGCCTGAGAAAATGAGCTTCGCTGGGTTCGCGGCAACTACTCGCATCGCTCGCTGCCGCAACTGACCTGGATGGCTCAGCAATTTCTGCCTGGAACGGAACATCCAGCATTGTTCGCCCAATCGTCACCAATCCCCAGTTGTTGGCGGAGTGTCTGATTGTACGTCGCGATGTCTGGGTTTTATTGATCGAATCAGTCCTTCACACGGGAAACTATTGTTTTCCGTTCGTATGGAACAACGGTGGCTTGAAGTATTTTCTTCTTTGATCGTCCTCGAGCCGCGGGTTGAGATTGCCGGATTGGTGACTGCGAATCGCTGCCCAGAGTGTTCGTTAAGAATTTGCCGTCCGGTATCGGGCTGAAGGTTGTGCGGTCCACCCCCTTTCCTCGTGTGTTACGAGAGATGGGCCGGCAACGGAATCTTGTTTCTGGGAGACTCCTCGCATGCGCAAGCTTTTTTCGAAGATGTGGAATGACGATGCCGGCATTGTGGCCTTCGAGTACCTGCTCGTCGCCACGCTTATCGGCCTCGCACTCGTGGTCGGCTTGGCCACCGTGTCCGCCGCCTTGAACGCCGAGCTGGTGGAACTCGCCAACGCGATTCTTCAGTTGAATCAATCGTACGCAGTCAACTCTGCCTCGGTTTGTTCCATCGCCAGTCATGGTGGTGGCGGTGCAACTGATACCAGCACCTTGGCCCAATACACTCATGCTGCTGGTGTGCCCGTCAATATTGATCAAGCAGTTTGTCCGTAATTAAATGAGCGAGCCATCGCATCGCAATCAAGAGAGTTCGTGGGATGATCCCGCGAACTCTCTTTGTCGATGTCGCGACCAAATCCGCGGCGTGACGTTACGAAGACCGGAACTGAAATGAATATCCCTTTACCCGGCCCCTGGTTTGGTTGGTCGTTTTTCGCCGTTTTGTTGATACTTCTCGCATTTGCGGCCGTGATCGATTTTCGCACAACGCGAATTCCTAAACGACTGACCCTGACCATCGCCGCTCTCGGCATTGTCGCGAACATCGTTCGTGGTTTGCTTCTCGGCAGTCAAAATCGGGAGACCTGGCAGTTCGGTCCTGGCCCTGCGTGGGTTGGTGCGCTTGATGGCCTCACATTCAGCCTTTTGGGCCTCTTCTTCGCTTTTTTTCTGTTTTTCGGAATGTGGATGCTTGGATCTTGCGGCGGCGGTGACGTCAAACTGTGTGCCGCCATCGGAGCCTGGATCGGAGCGATTCCCACGATTTTGTTGCTATTTGCAACAGTGTTCACGCTGATGATTTGGATTGCGGGCCGAGCCCTGTATTCGGGAAAAACGCCCGCATTGAACCAAAACAAGCCGGCACGCAAGGTGGACAAGGAAGGGAAGAAGAATGAGCTTCCACGGGGAAGGATGACATTCTCGTTCCCTGCGATGGTCGCCACGGCAATCGTTGTCCTGTTCATCTTCCGTGTTGACCTTCAGCTATTGCCTGCTCCGGTAAAATGAGAATTGACATGCGAGTGATCGCCAAAAGAAACACGGAATCAGAAAAACGACCGGGCAGCATCGCGGTCGAGATGCTGATCATATTGCCTGTCTTTTTGGTGATTTTGCTGGGTTTTGTCGAATTGACGATGCTCGTGATCGTCGAGGAACGATTGGCCGCGGCCAGTTACCAGGGTGCGCGAGTCGCTTCTCAGGGCGGCAGCACAACCGATGTTGAAACGGCTGTCCATCATTCGCTCGGGCCGGGATCGGTGAGCACGTATCTAAACGATATCATCTACACCCCGACAGTGTTAGCGACGGCCAATTCGGGCGACGAGATCACGGTTCGGCTAGAGATCGAGGCGAAACGGGTGATACCGGATTTGCTTCGCTTTATTGGTTATAGCATTTCCAACCAGATTTTAGTCGCGCAGACAGTGATGAGAAAAGAGTAGAGTTGCCGGACGGTTCTGATAGACATTCGGCGATTGTGAAGGTTCACGGAAGCCAATAGTTCCGACTATACGCCGTGAAAATGAAAATCAAAAAGTGACATTTCATTAGGCACTTGCTAATTTTTGAAGCGGAAGTGAGAATAGGAACTGGCAAGCGCAGCAAAGGCGTTTTGCCGGCACCGAGAGGAGCATCACGATGAAAGCCAGTACACTGTTTGTCCTTTCCATCGCCCTTCTAGTGGGCCTTGGAGCTGCCGCCGGGGCAAGATATGTTGGCCTTTTCGAGCGAAAGGCTGCCGAAACGACCGTTCGCGGCGAACCGATCATGGTTCTAGTCGCGGCCCGAGAATTGTCCGAGGGGATCGCCATCACCTCCGCCGATGTGCGTATTCGCGAGCTACGGCCGGATGAAGCCGCTTTGTATGAACAGAATAAGGCGAACGTACTACCGCCGATTCTCACGGCTGTTCAGATGCGTGTTCCCAAAACATCCATTAAAGCCGACGACCTCCTTCGCCGGACGCAATTCGAAGAGAAAATGGCGGTTCCACTCACCCGTCGGCTCGACCCGGATATGCGTGCTGTCATCCTCATGATTCCCAAGGAGAGCTCAGCCGGCGGCGTGTTGCAACTCGGCGAGTACGTCGATGTCATGTTGACATGCCGGATCTGCGAAGGCCCGAATTGTGAACGTCCCGTGATCAAAACGGCGTGCATTGCGAAGGAATGCCAGATCATTGCCAAACGCAACAATCTCAACACTCTACTTACTTCCGACCCGGATGAAAAACCGATCAGCTACCAGTTGCAAGTAAATCCCTACCGGGCAGCCCTCCTCGAGTACGCCAAATACAAGGGACAACTGAGCCTCGTCCCGGTTTACAGCGAGAAGGCAACTCCCTTGAAGATCAGGGACACATCGTCACCCACCTCGTCCGAGATGATGATGCCGCGAAGCTTTAACCAGATGTCCAGCACGGAATATGTCAACGAGGACGAGCGAGTCGACAAATACAACAAGGGCGACCTGGTTGTAGGCGATGCGGACATGGAGCGAATTTTCAAACTATCTCCGCTGATTCCCAAATCCGGCCCACCGCAAATTCGAGTCAGGAACGTGAGTGGTATCCAGCCTCGCGACGTCATGGTTTTCGGCAACGCCGATCCAAAAGCCCCGGCCACCAGCAATCAGCCGGCCACGGCTCCCGAACAACCCCGGCAACAAAATTACCAGTTCTTCTATCCGAGCCAGAGTCGGGCACCCTCGTTCGGACCGCCGACGTCGTCGTTTAATTCCGGCCCCTTGAACTCATCGTCGCTGGCGTCGGCAGACTATTGCCCGGATTGCGAAAAGAACAAGACGGGTGGAACGACTGGAACGGCAGCGAAGCAAACAACCCCGCCCCCAATGATCCGCCCTCAATAGTCGTATCATTGGGAGGCGAACATGATCCGCAACGGCGTCGGTTCCGGTAGACGGCCGGGGGGTATCGCGGTGCCCGCGCTCATCGCCTTTCCCGTGGTACTGATGGCGCTTGTGGTCGCGATTGTTGGCAGGCAATTCCAGGACATTCGCGTCCGCATGCAGAACGAAAACGACGCCTCCGCCCTTGCGGGGGCGGACGTTCTGGTAAGCGACGATTTCCTTCGAGGCAATCGACTGGCGGGATCAAATCCCGCGGTCTTAGCTGCCATGTACGCTCGCCTGCAAGCCTCTCACGCCGAAATCCTCAATTATGCCTTTTTGAACAAGGTCTATTCCGGTTACGCCGTTCCAACCTGGGACCCAACGGATCCCGCCGCGGGCGACGTTCGCTATGGTGTTTATGATCGCCTGAATGACCCGCCTTTTGAACACCGGCAGATTCTCAATGGTTCAAACCCATTGACCAATCTGCATGAAATCAACAGCGTCTACGTCTTCTTGCGCCGGGGTACGGCGACCAACAACGCCATCACCATTCCGAAGATGCCAATAGTCGGCACGGGCTACATGGACATCGTGACAAAGTCGGCCGTCCTTCTCGATAGTGACATCGTCGGTTTCCGCCCTTTGTTCGATTCACAGGTGATCCCGCTCGCTCCGATCGCACTGGAAGCTTCCAACTGGGAAACCCAGTACACCGCCATGCCTTTCGTCGATTCAAAAAGTTTTGATCCCAACGCGGGCACGTTCTCGAATGCTGCCGACCTCCTGCCCGAAATCACCATTACTCTGACGGTTCCGGATCCCGATCCAGCCGCGGTGCCGACTGGCGCGTTCATCACCATTGGCACGGCAGGTTTCAGCGAATTGCTCGTTCAAATCGCCAATGGTGTCCTGAAGACCCAATTGAGCGCCCCACTCTTCGATGGTTCGTTCAAGTTGTCGGAAGACACCATGTTTCCAGGAACATTGCGTTTGCCCGTGCCAGGTTCACAAAATTTCGATGAGATGAACGGAGACGATCTGGAGACAAGTTTACTCGCCTTGAAAAACGCGGTGCCGAATACGCCGCGGATTTGGCCGATCTATTCAAGCATTGCGGGCAGCAACGTGGTTGTCTCTCGCTTCGTCGCAGCTCGAGTTACGGATGTGCAAAGGATGCCTATGTCAGGTGACATCCAGAGTATACAATTCACATTGCAGCCCACGATGATGTCGGTCCCCTCGGCGTTGACGGACCGCGCGTCGCGTGGCTTGGTCGGCGTCCCTAATCCATTCATCGTGAAGGCGCGCTTGGTTCCCTGAGCCGCTGAAAAGAGCTTCGATCATGGCAGCCGCCGCTTCGTCGGATATCGCGATTCGCTTTCAACGACTGAAAGGGGAGATCCATCAACGCATCGTGGAGATGCTCGATCTCTCGCGATTGAATAGCTGGAAGCCCGAACGGCTGCGGCAGGAAATCCGCCTGCTCGCCGATCACATGACCAAGAACGCGCCGAAGGAACTTCTCGTCGAAGCCGATCGCGAGCGGATGGTCGATCAGTTGATGGATGAAGTCTTCGGCATGGGGCCACTCGAACCCCTGATGCACGACCCGACGATCAGCGATATTCTCGTCAACGGCCCCCGAACTGTTTACGTCGAACGCAACGGCAAGTTGGAATTGACCAATATCGTCTTCGCCGACAATTCCCACGTGATGATGATCATTCAGCGGATCGCGGCCAAGATTGGCCGTCGGGCGGATGAAATGTCCCCAATGGTCGACGCCCGCCTCGCGGATGGATCGCGCGTCAACGCGATCGTGCCGCCAATTTCATTGCAAGGTCCCGTTCTGTCGATTCGCCGTTTCGGTGTCCATCTCAAATCGGAAGATCTCATCGCCAACGGCACCATGACGATGGAGATGCTGACCCTTCTCAAAGCTGCCGTTGAAGCTCGGCTGAGCATCCTCGTTTCGGGCGGCACCGGTAGCGGCAAGACGACGCTATTGAATGCCCTGTCCCGATATATTCCGACGGATGAGCGTTTGGTCACCATCGAAGACTCGGCCGAACTGAAATTGCAGCAATCGCATGTGATTCAGCTGGAAACGAAGATGGCGAACGCCGAGGGCATGGGTGAAGTCAAGCAGCGCGACCTAGTTCGCAACGCGCTCCGAATGCGGCCCGATCGGATCATCGTCGGCGAAGTTCGCGGGGGCGAGGCCCTTGACATGCTCCAGGCAATGAACACGGGTCACGAAGGCTCGTTGACGACGATTCACGCCAACGACACGCGTGACGCTCTGACACGTCTCGAAATGATGGTCATGATGGCGGGCTTCGAATTACCGATTCCGGTGATCCGTTATTACATCTCGTCGGCCATCACCTTAGTGATTCAACTGGCTCGCATGAAAGGTGGGGCGCGGCGGGTGGTGCGGATCTCCGAAATCGCTGGACTGGATCCCGCGCCTTACCACGTTCGTGATATATTTGAATATCGACAGCGAGGCATTCGTAACGGCCATGCATTCGGTGAATTCCATGCGACCGGCAATATCCCCCTTTTCATGGATAAACTCAGGGCCAGTGGGATCGAATTGGACGAAAAGATCTTCACCAAACGGGTGATCCCGAATCCGGAGTGAATTGATGATCTCGGCGGAATACGGGTTAATGTTCCTCATCGCGGCGGCGTTCCTGCTCCTCGTCCTGATATTGACGCAGGTGGTGCCAGGCCGGCGTAAACGCGATCAATTCCTTTTCGAGGGCGATGACACCGTCGCCAGTGAACGGTTTCTTCAAAGCATCGCTCCGCCGGACGCCCAGCCGACCAACGCGATGAAGCGGATGGACAACGGCTTCTCCAATCTCGTCCGTCGAGCGGACATCAAGATGTCGTCGGAGCAAGCACTCGGCACCATGTTTCTGACAGGAATTGCTGCGGCGGCCGCCCTCTATTTTTGGCGCGGGCAACTTTTGCTCACCGCCATCGGTTTCCTCGTCGGTTTGTTAATCATCCTGAGTTACATCTACCTGAAACAACTGGGATATCCGCGACGTTTGCAAAATCAATTACCCGATTCGTTCTTTCTAATTTCCCGGTCGATTCGCTCGGGCATGAGCCTCGACCAGGCGATCGAACAGGCCGCTCAACAAGGCGTGCAGCCACTCGCTTCGGAATATCGACAGGCTCATCAACAGATCCGGCTGGGTATTTCCGTTCCAGCGGCACTGCAATTGATGGGCCGCCGCTTGAATCTCATCGACTTCGACGCCTTCGTTTCAACGATCGCGCTCTATGCACAGACCGGCGGCAATTTGCCAATGTTGCTCGATCGGCTGGCGGCTTCCGCGCGGGATCATAACCAGTTCCGCGGCTATTTCTTCGCGGCGACTGCTCAATCTCGCGTGACGTCCCTCTTTATTGGGGCCGCCGCTCCGCTCCTGCTGCTCTCTTATGCATTGTTTGATCCCGAACACTTACAAGTGTTCTTCCGTTCCAGCACTGGCTGGATGCTTCTCGCTGGCTGTTTGGTTCTGGAACTGATCGGAGCTTACTGGTTGTACCGGATGTTGAAGATCGATTACTGTTGAGGTACTTTTGCGGTAGCCGCGTTCGCCAGAACGCGGGTCTTCTTCGGGCCTCACCCGCATTCTGGCGAACGCGGCTACCGCAGAGTCTTTAGACCTTCATGCAAGAATTTTTGAATCGGTTACCACCGTTCCTGCAAAGCGAGATCGCGATCTTTATGATCGGCGCCGTCGGCGTTGCGCTGATCGGCGTTCTGATTATCTGGCTGGTTCGAGAAATCTGCGGCGATGAACCGCCGCCTCGTCAACCGCTTCTCGGCGGAGATACTTCGACCTCCGGCATCTATCGGGGCTTGGCCGGCACCGGATCATCCACTGAAATCGACCGCGACCGCGAGCAAATCGAACCCGAACTTCGTCGGGCCGGTTATTATCGTCCTACCGCTCTCGCGGAATACAAATCGGTCCGGGCCCTGCTGATCATCATGCCCCTGGTTGTGGCGGCGGGAATCGCGCTCGTGATCGATCGACCGCGTGTACCGAGCGTATTCGTCGGCGGCCTGATCTTGGCGGGGCTCGGCTATAGCGTGCCTCGCCTCTACGTCAACATGGTCGCGCGATATCGCAAACGCGAGATCGAACGCGGCCTGCCTGTCGCCGTCGATATGCTCGTGCTCGGCTTGATGGCGGGTCAGAACATCATGAATGCATTCGCGCGTGTGGCTCGCGAAGTTCGCCGTGCTTACCCCGTCCTCGCCGAGGAAATGGCACTGACTTATCGCCAGGCGGAATTGAATACACTCGGCCATTCCTTGCGTGTCTGGGCGGTACGCTCGGGCGTCAACGAAGTCTACAATCTCGCCGTCATTTTGTCGCAATCGGAACGGCAAGGGGCCGACGTGGCGACCAGCCTTCTCGAATTCTCGGCCAACTTCCGGATCGATTTACGACAACGAGCCGATGCCCAGGCAAACCGGGCCAGCTTCTGGATGTTGTTCCCGACCCTGCTTTGCATGTGGATCCCGGCCATCGTCGTCTTGGTCGCGCCGGTTGCCATGCAGTTCGAGGATCGCCGCAATGCCGCACGTGATGCTGCCGTGCCCCCGGGTGTCGATAAAAACGAGAAGAACTTGCAAAAGCGATACGATCGTTTCTTGAAGGGCCAGAG
>JAIOQJ010000739.1 GCA_021413475.1 Planctomycetota bacterium
TTGCCATTGTTCGATCACCTGATCACGACGCTGGTCGAAGATCTCGATCAACGCGGACTGTTGGAGAATACGCTGGTCCTGGCCATGGGCGAATTCGGCCGCACCCCGCAGATGGGCACCCAAGACAGCACCGACGGCCGCAATCATTGGCCCGTCGTCATGTCGATGGCCGTCGCTGGCGGCGGCTTCAAACACGGCCAGGTTATCGGTTCCACCGAGAAAGACGGCGGCCGCCCCAAAGAACGCCCCATCACCCCCGGCGACCTGGCGGCGACCATCTACCAGTTCTTCGGCGTGCCGCTTGATACCACGTACCTCGAACCGACAGGTCGGCCGCGAAACGTGGTCGAGCAGGACGGGAAGCCGATTGCGGAGTTGAGTTGACGGGGAATCTCGCCTCACGCGACATGGGTGAAATGACACGGACGCCCCTCGCTCCCACGGGAGCTAGATTTCGTCAATTCCCCTTCGGCTTCAAAATTTCTCCCAGTAGATTACTCTCCTGCGAAATCAATTCGAGCTTCGGGTACTTTTCCCCCTCGGCGTACGGCACCTTGATCGTTTCGTAGAAGTCCGAATTTTCCAGGAGGAATTCAAGTTTCCCTTTGCCGTCCTTGGTATTGGCGATGGCGTTGCGGAGAAGCTCATTGGTCCAGCGGCGGCCGTTGACGGCGAGGAGTTTCATCCCCGGGGCCATGCCTGCTTTGTCGGCTGGTTTCAGGGGAATCACATCGACGACCGTGCCGTCGTCGCGGAGGATCAGCCCTAGCGAAGACGTCAGGTCAAACGTCTTGGAGTCGCTTTCCGAGGCATCGTGTCCGTCGGTTCGGGACGCTCCATAGGTCAGTTTCCAGCCACCGCGTTGCAGGCCTTCGAGTGGGGCGGGCGCTCCGGATTTCATCACGCGCTTTTCGAAGAAGCCTCTCCAGTCGTGCGGGACCACAGCGTTCAGATACTTGACGACGTCCTCGAATTCATATGGCAGCACTTCCGCGGGGCCGTTCTTCCCACCGTAGAAAGCCTTGGCGAAATCATCGAGGCTCTTCTCGCCCTTCGTTTTCTCACGGATTAGCGTGTCGGCATCGAGCCAAATCAGGGCACCTTCGTCATAAAAATCGACACCCCGGCGGCGGGATTGGCCATCTTGCCGGGAGTTGTAAAGCTGCTGGGCGGTGGTGGCGGTGTCTTCGAGTGAACGCCAATCACGGCCGGTTTGGTTCTTCGACCATTCGGCGATGCGAGCGAAATTGTCGCGCGAGATCTCCGGCGTCCACAGCCCGCTGCGTGCCGCCAAGACCAACCCGTAATACTGGGTCAAGCCCTCGTAAACCCAGAGGAGCTTGGTCCGCACCGGTTGCTGAAAATCGGGGACTACCATCGCGGCTGGCCGGCGATATTTGCCATTCCATGAATGGACGTACTCGTGCGATAGCAGCCAGGCGTGCCAGGTCTTGCGGTATGACGAATCGAGAAACATCCGCTCGGGGCAGCGGTTGTCGCTCGATTCGTGATGTTCCAGGCCGAAGTGGGCGACGTGATCGCTGAGCGTCAGCAA
>JAIOQJ010000740.1 GCA_021413475.1 Planctomycetota bacterium
GGCCCTGAATGGGCCGTTCATGTGTCAATCCCAGAGATGTTTTTCATCCCATTCGATTTCGTATTTCCTCAACCACTCTCTCAATTCGTCCTGGAACGATTGTTTGGCGTGATGTTCGAATTGCCGCCGAATGTACTCACGAACTGCTTCGACATTCGATTGACTGACTGAGAAGGCCGCGTGTCCCGCTTGCCAATGAAATTGCGACTTGGTTCGCGAAGTTTGATTGATCCACAACGACGACGTCGATTTGATTTTGCCGATGGCGTCCGAAATCGAGATCGTGCGTCCCAACTGGAAGAGCATGTGGATGTGATCCGCAACGCCGCCTGTGATTAAAGATTGACAGCCGAGGTTGTTCGTGCCGCGCCGCCAAGCACGGCAAAGAGTTCATCCCGCCAGGAGTCGTCTAAAATCGGCTCGCGATTTTTGGTGGAGAAGATCGCGTGAATGTAGACTTTCGCAAGAGATTGCGACATCGGGGCTCCCAAGTGAACGGCTCTTACAGGGCCGATCCATTTAGTTTTCTCGTTTCTCAGGCCTCACGGCCTGGGCTAACAGAATGAGCCTTTCAGGCTCTAATACAGGGTCAAATCGAATACAGGATCAACTCGTTCGCAAGGCCTGGGCTAACAGAATGAGCCTCTCAGACTCGAATACCGGATCGAATCTTGAGGCATTGTCAAATAGATGTGGTAGCAAAAAAGACATCTCCGGTCGCGAGATGTCAAAGAACCTTGGTGTATGTCAAGGCGACCGGAGATGATTCGAGAATTCCAACCTCACGGATTGCGTTCCGCGAGATACTTTTGCACGGCGGTCCAGAGACGGGTTTGCTCGGCGTCGCCGCCTTTATCCTTGAGCCCGAATCGACCGGCGCGGACGCGTGCTTCGTCGTCGCTCAATAATTCGGAAGTGCGGAAGTACAAATACCACATGGCTCCCGCGAGCTTACCGTCAGAATCGTAGACGAAGATCGAGCGGCCTTCGGCATCGTTCACCAGCCGATTAAACTCCGTCACCAGCATCGGGTTGATCGTCTCGGGCTTCACGGTCAGGCTGTGGTAAGTTAGGCCGCGATTGGTCACTTGCTTGCGGTCGGAAGAATCGTCTTCCTTCCCGGAGCGCAGGAACAAGACCGTCTTGTAACCCTTCGAGTGCAACCAATCGAGCCCTTCGAGGTCAGGCCGCATGCCGTTGCTAACGCCATCCTTCACCTGAGCGAATCCCGCAATGCCGACAGGCAACGGAAAAGCGTCATTTAGCTTCGTGGACGGAGGCGAGGGGTTGACCGGCTTGAGTTCGCCCTTCTTCTCTTCAACCGCTGGGGAAAGCGGCCCGAAATCGGGGTCGCCGAGCGTGGCCGATCCGCCGAGTGATTTGGGCGTGAACGAAGAACTCGACGGCGGAATGGCCGCCGGCAGGAGCACTTCGGGCTTCATCCCGGTACTTGGCGTGGGATCGAGCGGAATCCCCTGTGGCGGCAGATTCCGCGGATACGGTGAACCAATGGGCCCTGAAGGGCCACCATTGCGTGGGGGGGGCGGCGGGCACGAACCGGACCGCTTGCAGCAATGCCGGCAGCCAGACAAATTCAGCAGCAGCACGCCACCCAAGGCAATCCCAAACATCCAACGACGCGGAGTCATGTGGCACCTCTCGCGAGAACAGAATCTAACATCCTCGATTGTAAAAGAGGGAAGAGGACTATCTGAATGGCTTCTGGTCGGATTTTGCGAAATGAATCGGATACGAGGTGCGATTGTGCGGGTTAGGTAAGATAACTGGACCTTCTGCCCGGATTAATAGACATATTGCAAATTGATAATTGCAAATTGCAAATTGGAAGACAAGACGCGGTACGCCGAGAGGCTTCAGGCCACCAGGCCCCGTCATTCAATTTGCAATTTGCAATGGTTTTGGTCTTCAGGTCGCTTCGGCTTCTGGTTCCGGGTTTCGTTCCTCCGCCGCGACCGCCATCGCCGCGAGGCGTTCTGGCGGATAGCCGACGTCGGCGAAGCAACCGGCGACGATGCCGCCGGCCGGTGAGAAAAGAGCGACCAGAAGATCGATGATGCGAATTTCGCTTCGATCACTGCGGCAGGCGCGATCGTAAGCCACACGCAGGGAGCGGATGGCGTTTTCCGATAGGAATTCGCGGTTCAGGCGGATGATCGGCGTTTTCATGTCGCGAGGGCGTGTGAACAACGCGGCAAATTGCAGCAACAGGGAGTCGGGATCTGCCCCGATCAGCCGGCACCATTCGGTGACGTGCCGATTTCCCACGGAAAGCAAACCCATGAAAATATGCGGTGTGCGCAGGCTGTCCCAGCACGTGTCGGCCGTCCAGCACAGGGCACGCTGCATGGCCTTCCGCACGGCCGGTTCAAGCAACTCCTGACGGAGCCACCCATTGGGTGCGAAAATATCGTGTTCAGGGGCGTTTGCAAATTCCATGCGGACAACGATGAAGAGAGAAGGTACGAAGATCATCGAGGGCGATACTCTCGCCCATTCCCGGTGTTAAAATGGTGAATCTTCGCCCGCTTCTTCCATACTTTAGTTCAATACCGTGCATCTTGCAAATCCAGAAGATCCCTTATCACCCCTTTTCTCGGACGTTCCCCACCGATAAAGCCTCTTCATGAAACGTTTTTTCTTCGCAACCGGAGATTTCCCCATGCTCCTTCCCCGGACAGGGTTGGCCCTCCTGCTACTCGCTGGCCTGATCGTGCTCGCACAAAACGGACTGGCTGCCGATCCAGCCAAAGATGGTGTGCAACCCGTGGTCACCGATCCGAACGGCAAGGAAGTCTCCTTGCGGAAATGGAAGATCGTTTTCGGCACGCGCAAGATTGGTTGGCTACCGGAAAAAATCGACGTGTTCGAAGTCCGCGAGTTTGGCTCAACCACTTTCAAAGAGGGCGTTCTCACCCTGGTGCCGATGGCGAGCATCCAATCGATCCGGTACGAGTACGACAAAGAGACAGCCCACATCGAAGTCGCCGGGCTCGACAAGCCGCTTCAGGGGACCACGAAGTACAAAGACATCAACATGATTACGATTGAAGCCGAGGTCGATCAGGGCACCTCCGGCGTGGCCGATCTTCGCTACCGGGGCGGACTTATCAAGGGCGGCTTCAAGGAAGTCAAGTTTCCCAAGGCGGTCGCGCTCGCGGCCCCCGCCAAGGGCGAGCTCTTCTCGTTCCTCGTTGCTCCGGAAGGTAAAGGCAAGAGTGCAACCGTGATGACGGCCACGAACGTGCAGGCCCTTTACCGCCTTGCGGACGGCACCGAAAAGCCGCTTTCCTGGTTGATGTTCAAGAAGACGTTGAAGGTCGAGATGGCCGACATTCAGAAGCTTCATGTCGGTGAATACAACGTGAAGGAAAAGACTGCCGAGTGCGATGTCCAAAAAAAAGATGGCACCCAGATCACGGTAACGTTGCTGTCGAGCGTGATGGTCGACGGCAAACCCGCTACCCTCATCGGTCTCATGGGGCAGGTTCCCGCCGGCTGGAAGCTCTTCCCGATTCACACATTCACCGAGTTTCAACCGGGAGATCTGAAGATCGAGGAAAAGAATGAAGAGCCAAAAAAAGTGGAGACGAAAAAAGAAGAAAAGAAGGCTCCGCCGAAAGTAGATCCGCCAAAGAAGGATGAAGTGAAAAAGGACGAACCGAAGAAACCGTGAAGCCGCGACGCGGAGGTTTTACGGAGCGGAGCGCTTTTGCCCGACGTCGGCGATCCGCGTGCGTCAAAGCGCTCCGCTCCGAAGACTGCGCGTCGCGGCTTCACGGGCGGTGGCTATTGTGACGCCCGATGTGCCCGCAACGCTTCGAGCGTCTGCATGATGTCGGGCGGGAGCGGGGCCTCGAATTCCATCCAGCGATCGAAACGCGGGTGCTTGAAACGCAAACGCCAGGCGTGCAGGGCTTGGCGGTGCAATAATGGCCGATCTTCTTCCACCGGCAACTCCGGGACGAGATCGCGCAACGTCACGGAATCGCGGCCGCCGTACACTTTATCCGCCAGCACGGGACAGCCGACGCTGGCCAGATGCACGCGAATCTGATGCGTGCGGCCCGTGCGTGGCTGCACCCGGCAGAACGAGAAACCCCGGAAACGCTCGATCACTTCGTAATAGCTGCAGGCGTCCTTTGCCTCTTCGTCTTCCTCATCGTCGGTGACGAACATCTTCACGCGGTCGGTCGGGTGGTGTTTGATCCGCCCTTCGATGTAATCGCTATCGCGGTCGAGAACGCCGGTGGTGATTGCCGCGTATTCCTTGAAAACACGCCGCTGGGCGAACATCGTGGAGAGTTCTCGGTGCGTCTGCTCTTCCTTGGCGATGAGAATGACGCCGCTGGTGTCGCGATCGAGCCGATGGACGATCCCCGCGCGGTAGCTGCCGTTCGCTTCGCTTAGCTTGCTGAAGTGAAACGAAATGGCGTTCACGAGCGTGCCGGACCAGTGCCCTTTAGCGGGATGCACGACCATATCGGCCGGCTTGTTGATGGTGGCGAGAAATTCATCCTCGTAGAGGATTTCGAGCGGGATATCCTCGGGGACGGCCAGAGCATGCGTCGGCGGCGGTAACTCAATGCGGAGATGGTCGAGATCACGAACCTTGTAGCTCGATTTGGCAGGGCGGCCGTTGACATGCACGGTGCCGCCTTCGATTGCTTTCTGGATAACCGAACGGCTGAAATCGCTGAAATTCAGGGCCAGCCATTGATCGAGCCGGATCCCCTCCTGTTTGAGGTGGACGTCGAGTTCGATCGGTCCGTGACGAGGCGAAAGCGCCACCGGGATCGGCTCCAAGTCGTCTTCGACCGGAACCAAGCTTGGCGAGAGCGGGATCGGAATGAGCTCGTCTGATTCTGGCGACATGGAAAGCATTCTTGTCTATTTAATAGCTCGACGCGCGAGCAAGGGGAAGCATGCTCTTTGCTGGCGCGTCGGGCTACCATTCGCGCGGACGATTACGGCTCGAAGGGGCCTTTTTTCGGCTGGAAGATCTGGTCGGGGGTGACACCCAGCTCCGCCAGACGCCGATAGGTCATTATAACCGTCTCGCGATTGGCTTGCATTTCCTTGGCCTTGGCCGCGTAGCGTTTGCTCACTTCGCTATCCGGGTTGATGGCGGCGGCCTTTCCATAGTATTCGATCATTTTGTCAAAGCTGCCGCGATACTCGGCCTCGTTGTCGGCCTTCTTCGTTCCAAGCAGTACCTCTTCCGCCGCGGCGAGGCTGAACCAGATTTCCTGCTGGATCGCGGAACGATCCTTGAATTCATTGGAAATATCCAGGTACGCCTTGCGGCCTTCCTCGACCTTGGCGATCGCGGCATTGCGATCTTTCGAGTTCAGGGAGCCAAGCTTCGTGATCCCATCGGGATACAGGGCAATTCGCGCCAGTTCCAGCTTGCTCCAGATGACCGTTTCGTGAGACTTGTGGCTATCCGACTTGATGAGATCGTTGAGTTTCTTCTCGGTATCGGCCGAATTGAATTCCATGATTCGGTTCGACCGGGCCGCGGCCCGGCTGGAATACCAGTACATGGTGATGAAAATAGCAGCGGCACCCAAGACGACGACGCCGACTAGAGTGTAAAGCCAACGGCCTTCCATGCGTGTGGCCATCTTCGCGAGCCATTGGCGCAGGGCGTTCGTCTCATTCTCTTTCCGTTCGTCCGCTTTCATGCGCCACCGCTCCTGAATCGAAAAACAGCCGCAAATGTGGAGAGACTTCGTTCACGTCGGTCTAAGGCAAATGATAGGATTCCCGACGGAAAGGGTCAACGCGAAACAGATGCGGAGCGAAATCATCCGCGCATTGCAAATTGTTTAGCCGCGGGTCGGAAGGTTTCCGTGAGACCCGCGCGGGGCAACGCGGTTCAACCGATTGCAAATTAGAAAATGCAAAATAGAAAATGCAAAATGAATACCCGGCAACGAACCCGTGAAATCTTGCTCCTTTGCCTGCTGGCAACCACACCCGCCGAAGCGAACGAGCCGGACCTTCGGAAGGAGGCCCTCCGCGTTCTTAAAAAGGCCGCATCGTTCTACCACGATAAGGCCTCGAGCCACGGCGGATACGTCTACTACTACAGCGTCGATCTGACGCAGCGGTGGGGTGAAGGTCGGGCCTCGCTTGACATGATCTTCGTTCAGCCACCCGGGACGCCCACAGTCGGCAACGCCTATCTTGACGCATCTGCCGCGACCGACGACAAGTTCTACCTTGATGCGGCCCGCGACACGGCCGAGGCCCTGGTTTATGGGCAACTCGAATCCGGCGGTTGGACGCAGGTGATTCATTTCGGGCCGGCAAAGCAAGTCGGGAAGTACCGCAACGGCAGGGGCGGGAAATGGAATGTTTCGTCGCTTGATGATGGCCAGACGCAAGCCGCTCTGATGAGCCTCATGCGCACGGACCAGGCCCTGAACTTCAAGAACCCCGCGATTCACGAAGCGGCGGAATACGGGCTCAAGGCACTTCTCAAGGCCCAGTTCCCGAACGGAGCGTTTCCGCAAGTTTGGACTGGCCCCGTGGCCGCGAAGCCCGTCGTGAAGGCCAAGTTCCCGGATTACGATTGGAGAACGGAAGGCCGCGTCAAGAATTACTGGGACTATTACACCCTCAACGACAACCTGGCCGGCACCGTGGCCGAGACACTCCTGGCCGCGCACCGAATTTACAAGGACGAGAAGTACCTGACCGCCCTGAAAAAGCTGGGCGATTTTCTCATCCTCGCCCAGATGCCCGACCCGCAGCCCGGCTGGTGCCAGCAATACAATTACGACATGGTCCCCGTCTGGGCGCGCAAGTTCGAACCGCCGGCCATCACGGCCTGGGAATCGCAAGACGTGCTGGAAACCCTGATCAAGATCCATCTCGCCACGGGTGAGAAGAAGTACCTCGAACCGATCCCCAAGGCTCTCGAGTACTACCAGAAGTGCGTCCAAGCCGATGGCAAAGTCGCCCGCTATTACGAGTTCAAATCAAACAAGCCGCTCTTCATGGACGCAAAGTATCAGTTGACCTACGACGCCAGCGCCGCCCCGATCCATTACGGCTGGAAGCAAACCTCCCGCTTCGACGAGATCGAGAAACGTTATCAGGCTGCGAAGAACGGCAAGGTACCGGCACGAAGCCGTTCGGGTAAAGAATTGGAAGACGAGGTACGCCGGATCATTCGCGAGATGGATCAAGAAGGCCGCTGGATCACGACGTATGCCGGCGAGGGGCTCGTGGGCCAACCCAAGTTCGCCAACGGATTTCGCTTCCTATCCAGCGACGTCTTCGGCCGGAATGTCGGAGTGTTGAGCGAGTATCTCGCGGTTACTGTTAACCCGACGCGCTAGCGAGGGAGACAGGCTTCCCTCGCTAGCGCGTCGGGTTAACAAGAGATAGCCGTCCCAAGGAATTTCTTCATGATAAGACTCATCGGGATTGTCTCAATTCTGCTCACTTCCACTTGCACTATCCACGCGCAAGAGAAAGAACCCCCAAAGACCTTCACGAACTCCATCGGCATGAAGTTCGTCTGGATCCCGGCCGGCCATTTCTTAATGGGCAGCCCGAACAAGGAAAAGGGACGAGGTGACGACGAGATCGTCCACAAAGTCACGTTCTCCAAAGCGTTCTACATGGGGACCTTTCTGGTGACCCAAGAGCAATGGCAGGCAGTGATGGGAAACAATCCCAGTGAATTCAAAGGGGCGAAGAACCTGCCCGTGGACTCGGTTTCCTGGGACGACTGCCAGGCGTTCTGCAAAAAGCTTTCCGAGAAAGAGCAAAAGACGTATCGGCTCCCCACCGAATCCGAATGGGAATACTGCTGCCGTGCGGGAACGACGACGCCATTTCACAACGGCGAAACGCTCGCGCCCGAACTGGCGAACTACAACGGCAACTACACTTACGGCGACGGCAAGAAGGGTGTCTATCTTCAGAAGACCGTGCCGGTAGGCAGCTATGCCGCGAATCCCTGGGGCCTTTACGACATGCACGGCAACCTCTGGCAATGGTGCCAGGATTGGCACGGCGGCTATCCTCGCACCGACGCTGTTGATCCGCAAGGGGCCCGGACCGGAAAATACCGCTCGCTCCGCGGCGGGTCATGGGGCAGCCATCCGGTCTTCTGCCGCGCGGCCAACCGCAATTACATCGATCCCGAGAAGAGCACGGAGTATTATGGGTTTCGGGTTTGTTTGGTGCCGTGAGGATTTTTTGGCGAGCCGAGCGGCGTAAG
>JAIOQJ010000741.1 GCA_021413475.1 Planctomycetota bacterium
TTCCCCGGATTGACAATGACTAGATTGCCATGCACAAGCGGCGAGGCACTCATCGCCCACTTGAGATTCGAATTTTTCTGGAGCACTTCAACCGACCACTTTCGTTGCCCGGTCTTGCCGTCGAGGCAGACGAGATGGCCCAAAGCCCCGAGAGCGAACACCTCGCCATTATCGACGGTGGGCGTCGTCCGCGGCCCAGTGCCGCCCGCCGCTTCCGTGAATTTACCCGGCCAGGAGTGGACCCAGAGTTCGTGGCCGTTGGTGCCGTCGTAACAGACGACAGCCTCTTCCTCCTCGCGTTGTTCAAGCGTGAAGAGATAGCCGTTCACGACGGCGAAGGCTGAGTAGCCGCCGAAGGTCAGTTGCTTCCACACCTCGCGGGGCGGATGAGCGTTCCAGTCGCGTGCGATCGGCGGGCCGTTCACCACGCCGGTGCGATCCGCCCCACGGTAGCCGGGGAAATCGTTCTCGCTCGGCGTCAGTTCCACCGGCCGCTTCCACTGCTTGGCCTGTTCGCGGCGCTGGGCGGCGACGTCGTCCTCGTGGCGGGCGTTGAACAATCGCAGTACCCAATTGCGAGCATGCACGCTCGATGGAGAAATGTCGCCGTTCGTCTCGACCCAGAAGAAACCCCAAAAACCGCCGATCAACACGGCGATCGCCAGCGAGACCTTGAGCTTGTTCCAGCCGGAAAAGAAGATTGCCCACAGGCCGAGCAACGTGCCAGCAACTATCAGCACCAGTAAGCGGAAGAGGACATATTTTTGGCGTTCGACATCGGGACCGACATCGAACATCGTCGAGCCGAATAAGACTAGTGCGGTCACGACGAGCAAGATCTGTGGAAAAGCGGGGCGAAAGACACAGCGGAGAATTTCGCGACGTTTGATGGGAATGTCAGTCACGCTGATCTCGCTTGGTTAGCCGCGACGCGCAGTCTTCGGAGCGGAGCGATTTTGCCCGTCGGCCACATTATTTGCGAGGTCAAAGCGCTCCGCTTCGTAAAACCTCCGCGTCGCGGCTAACCGTAATCACAACCGCAGCGCGATATCGTAAATCTCCTCGGCATCCAGAATCTGGTCGTTGCTCTCGAACATCTTGGCAATCGCGGCCCGATGGATTTTCATCTTGGTGCCGCCGACGCCGATGGCACCGTAACAGACCGTGTTGTCGCGAGTCACGGCCTTGTCGAAGATCTCGATCCCTTCGATGCCGACCGGCGGCACGGCGTTCAGATCGATGGCCACGCGTAACGATTGGTTGGTCGCCCGGATTTTCTGTGGAAGAAGGACCGCTCCCGCCGCGCCGGCCGCGATCACCAAATCGCGGCCTTCCAGTACCTTCGGCCCGTCGGCGGAACTCGCCGTCGATACCGCTTCGACATTCGCGCCGGGAATCTTCGAGCGAATTGCCTGGCAAATCGCTTCGGCCCGTGGAATCTGCCGAGAGCCAATGCGGACATGAGCACCCGTGCGTGCCAGAATCAACGCCGCCCGTTGGCCGACAGGGCCGGTGCCCCCGAGGATCAACGCATGAGACGATGCAACGTCGGTATGCCGGACGGCGGCGCGAACCGCGGCGGCAGCAGTGGTGTTCGAACCGTTCGAATCGAGCATCACGGAAACGCTCATCCCAGTATTTTTGAAGATACCGCGGATGATGCCGAGAATCTGCTCACCGATGGTGATGTCGCTGCCGCCGATGAAAATCGCGGTGTTTTTGAGATCGGCCGGCGAGCGGGTGAAAATCGCGCCGTGGACCAGGGCCTCGACCTGCTCCGGCTTCACGTTGCCGTAGCTGAAGAGTTGATCGACGCCGGAATCGATCGCGACAACGCGATCGAAAACCGATGGCTGTGCGTCGGTATCGAGTTGGATCAGTATTTTGGATTTTTCCATGATGTGCATCAAAAAAAGTTGGTCCACGGGAATGACCCCGTGGACCAAGGAGAACGGATCATTCGAAGGGATGCTTGGTTTCTTTCTTGGCGATGATCTCTTCGATCTTCGGCTCATTCTTCATGGCGCGAGCGATCGAGAGCTTCACGGCCTCGTAGTTGTTCTTGTAGATCTTGGCGTTGCTGTTGGCGCTCGGAGCAATGAACACACCGCAGACGATGACCAGATTGTCAGCCTGATCCTTCGGGATGATTCCTTCCGCGACCGAATCGACAACGGCTCGGGCGACAGCGGCCTGGGCCGACCCGAACATCTGGACGACCTGCTTGCTCCCCTTCAGCGTGACCTTGGTGATCATCACCGTGGCCGGCTTGCAGATCAAGTTCGGCGTGACAACGGCCAACAGGTTCGTGTGGCCGGCCGACTGGCGGGCCAAGGCATTGGCGAAAGCCACGCCCACCGGGCCATCCTTGTTGCCGATCAGAAGATCGATGTGCGAGACGTTGTCGAGGTCGCTTCCCTCGATCACCAGCGCTTCGCCGATGTACATTGACATGTCTGAGATTCTCCTAGTTGAAGGTTCGCGAACACCACAAAACAACAATGGGGTGAACTATACCAACGGGGCGAACGAGTGCAAATGAATTTCCGGGGGATCGGGGCGAGCCGGCTCCCGTAAGGGGCCAGA
>JAIOQJ010000742.1 GCA_021413475.1 Planctomycetota bacterium
CCGGGTTGTGGCTTTGCGAAACCCGGGGATCAAAAACTGTTCTCCCGCACCATGAAAGGATTCAACGGTGGCCAGTAATCAAATGTCCGCACAAAATGTCAATGCAATCGTCAAACTGTTTAAGCAAGTCCCTCCGAAGTACCTGATCCCTTTCGTCTTCCTCGGCGTGGCGGGGCTTCTCGGTCTCTATTTTCTGGACAAATCGAAAACCCCCAAAACACCGCAACCAACGCCTCCGGCCGCGGCGGGAACGAACGAAGTTGGCTCTTATCTTCTTTGCAGCTGGAACGTCGAAAACTTCTTCGATGACGAAGACGACCCCAAGAACGACGATTCGATGGAAGACTGGTTTGCTCGCAATCCCGACAAGTTCCGACTAAAGGTCGAGCATCTGGCCGACGCTCTGCTAATGATGAACGACGGCCACGGCCCTGACATCATGGCACTAACCGAAGTCGAGAGCGCCAAGTGTCTGAATGTCCTCAAGGATGTCCTGAACGGTCGGCTTCAAAAAGCCGGCAAAACGGATCAGAAATACGAACACGTTCTTTTTCTGGGAGATAAACTCGGCCGGCGGTTCGCTCCCGGAATCGTGACGCGGCTACCAGTCATCGCCGACAGAACGCGAAAAGTCTCGAGCTACGCGGGCAACGGCCGGATGATCGAGGGACATCTAAAAGTTCAGGACCGTGAATTGATTATCTTGGCCGCGCACTGGACCAGTCGGGTCGATTCCGGTGGTGCAAAGCCTGGTGAGGCACATGCCAATGCCGATCGCCGGATGAGCTACGCCATGGATTGTTTCGGCCGCTATAAAGCCATCGTGACTGCCAATCCCACGGCCGATGTCGTGATCTGCGGCGATCTCAACGATGAATTCCAGGATTCCTCAATCCAAGATGGCCTGCATGCCACCTCATGGGTCGAGGCAACTCAAAATTCTGTAGAACCTCGACCGTTCGCCCTCTTCGCCAACTGGTCCGCGCCGAACGATCCGCCCGGTTCGATTTACGGAAAAGGCCGCTGGTCGGTGTTCGATCATATCCTGGTTTCAAAAGGCTTGCTCGACGATCAAGGCTGGAGCTGCGACGTGTCGAGTGCCTCGATCTTCGCCCCGCCGCAGATGCGTGCAAGCACCAAGAAAAGCAAAGGCGAACCATTCCGTTTCGGCGACCACCGCGACCTCGAACGCGGCTACAGCGATCATTTCCCGGTAACGGTACGGCTGCGAGTTAAGTAAAACAAGCTTCTGACGTGCCATGCCCACGGCTTTGCGTGGGCATGCGAAGGACCGCGAGCTTCACATGCCCACGCAAAGCCGTGGGCATGGCACAAGGTATTCGGCCGCAATTGATGGCCTCACTTTCCATTTTTCCGCCACCACAGGGTTGCCAATATCCGCCGGTTGGTGTTAGGATAGATGCTGACGAGAAAGTTCCCGCCATCGAGGTTACCTTCAACCTCGCGGGGTTCATCCCGCCGATGAGGTTACCTTCAACCTCCTCGCAGTTGTCCGTTTCGCATTCCTAATCGAGGAGGAATCAGCATGTTCGGTCTAGGTGGACAGGAAATTCTCCTGCTGTTGGTGCTTGGTGTACTTCTCTTCGGCCGCAAGCTCCCGGAGCTCGGCCGCTCCGTCGGCAAGACGTTCGTGGAGTTCAAAAAGGGCGTGAAGGGTCTCGAGGACGAAGTCGAGAGTGCCGGCAATCCGCAAGCCCTTAAATCTAATGTCGAACCGGAACCGGTCCGCCCACCGCAACGCGTGACGGC
>JAIOQJ010000003.1 GCA_021413475.1 Planctomycetota bacterium
GATGAAGCGAAGCAGGCCGCGAAGAAGGACGTTGCCAAGTCTCGCAAAAATATCGCCGCGGAGCGGGAGCGCGAAGGGCAAGCCATCACCTCGGCCCGCAACGAAGCCCGGCGGACGATTCAAGAAAAATTCACCACCGAACAGGCCGCAGCCGATCGCCTGCGCGACTTCAGCATTCAGGAGACTGAGCTACGCACGCAGAGCGAGCAAGAGAAAACGCAGACGGCCTACGCCGACGCGATCTGGACCGCCGATTCACTTTTCGAAGCGGCCGAGAAGTCGGCGAACGATCAATACGACACGCTGAAACGCAAGGCTGCTGCCGGTCAGGAGGCGATCGACGCCTACTGGGCGGAGGCGCTGCCTCTACTCTTCAAGGTCGATCTGGAACGAGAAGACTTATCGACCGATCAAGGACCCGAGCCCGTGGAACTGGACGATCCGCTTGATCGCCTGGAGGCCGCCGTGGTGCGGGCGGGCGAGAGCATGGAACGGTTACGAGAATATCGTTCGCTGCAACGCGTCGGCCTGATGGGTTACCTGCGCTGGCTTGGCATTTTCGCCGTGATTGCCGCCATTCCGCCATTCATCTTTTCGCACGGTTTCTGGTGGGCGCTGGGCGGCATTGGTTTCGCGCTCGGTGCCAGCGTGATCGCGCACGCCATCGCCCGCGCCCGGGTGCGGCGAATTTGTCTGGTGCTTGGTTCTGAACTCTCAACGAATATCGAACACGCGAAACAGGCCCGCGAGCTACTCCTGCAAAAGGCGAAAACCGATTGCCGGACGGCCATTCAGGAGGCGACCCGCGAGCGCAACACGCAGAAACTGAAGGCCCAAGAAAAGTTTCCGCCGCTGCTGGCACGACTCGCCGAGCGCTCGCGGAGTGAAATCGCCCTGGCGAACGATAAGCACGAACGCGAAACCGAGCGACTACGTGCCTGGCAATACGACTCGCTGCAAAAGGTGGAGTCTCACTTCGGGCCGTTGCTGCACCACTGCGAGTCGCGTTGCGATGGCATGCTTCAGGAGGCCGAGGATCTTTACGAAGAACGCAAAGTGACCGCCCTCGATGAACGCACGAAGCGGTGGAATGCCCTCTCCGATGCCTGGCGCGAAGGGCAGGACCGCCTGATTGACACTATTAACCATCTCCGGGCCGTGGAGTTGGAATACTTTCAGCCCTGGGATGCCCCCATCTGGAAGGAATTTCCTCCGATTGAATCGATACCGAGAGGCATCCGCTTCGGGTCGATCACCGTCGATTTGCACGACCTACCCGGCGGGGTTCCCACATCGAACGATCTCGCCCCGTCGATTCCGATTCACATGCAACTTCCCGCATACTTGCCCTTTCCCGACCGATGTTCAATGGTTTTGAAAGCGAGGGATGAGGGCCGCGATGCTGCCACCAAGCAGTTGCAGAAAATCATGCTCCGCTTTCTGACGGCCATTCCCGCCGGCAAGGTGCGCTTCACGGTGGTCGATCCGGTCGGGCTCGGCGACAACTTTGCCGCCTTCATGCACATGGCCGACTTCGACGAGAATCTGATCGGCGCGCGGATCTGGACCGAGCCCGCTCAGATCGAGAAACGGCTCTCCGATCTGACGTCGCACATGGAGAACGTGATCCAGAAGTACCTGCGCAACCAGTTCAAGAACATCATGGATTACAACGCGTCGGCCGGTGAAGTGGCCGAGCCGTTTCGCGTCCTCGTGATAGCGAATTTCCCCGCCAACTTCAGCCTGGAAGCGGCCCGTCGTCTCGTAAGCATCGTCCAGAGCGGTTCGACCTGCGGCGTGTATACGATCATCAGCGTCGATTCGAAGATCCCGCCGCCTCAAGGCTTCAACATGGCGGATATCGAAACTGGCGGCATCACGCTCACCTGGAAAGACAATCGCTTTATCTGGCGCGATCCCGATTTCGAACGCTTCCCGCTCACCATGAAACCGCCGCCCGCTGCGGACGAAATCGTGCGTCTAATCCGCATCATCGGCGAGCGTGGCCGCAATGCCAATCGCGTCGAGGTACCGTTCGATTCGGTGATCCCGAAGCCCGAAGCGATCTGGACCGGCGACAGCCGCAAAGGAATCGCGGTGCCGATCGGCCGTTCCGGCGCGACCAAGCTGCAGATCTTCCATCTCGGCAAGGGGACGGCCCAACACGCGCTCGTGGCCGGCAAGACGGGCTCCGGCAAATCGACGTTGCTGCACGCCTTGATCACCAATATCGCCCTCCACTATTCACCCGATGAAGTCGAACTCTACCTGATCGACTTCAAGAAGGGCGTCGAATTCAAAGCCTATGCCGAGTCGCAATTGCCGCATGCCCGGGTGGTGGCGATCGAGAGCGAACGCGAGTTCGGCCTGAGCGTGCTGCAACGCCTCGACGCGGAGTTGAAGCAACGCGGCGACCGATTCCGCGATGCGGGGGTCAACGACGTTGCCGGCTATCGTGGCTTCATGGAGAAGAACCCACAGGATACTTCGCTACGATGTCCGCGGATCGTGCTGATCGTCGATGAGTTCCAGGAGTTCTTCGTTGAGGACGATCGCGTCGCCCAGGAGACGGCCCTGCTGCTCGATCGCTTGGTTCGACAAGGACGTGCGTTCGGGCTGCACATCGTGCTCGGTTCGCAAACGCTCGGTGGGGCCTACACGCTGGCGCGCAGCACCATCGATCAGATGGCAGTCCGCATCGCACTCCAATGTTCCGATGCCGATGCTCAGTTGATCTTGAACAAGGACAACACCGCCGCCCGCTTGCTTTCGCGGCCGGGTGAAGCGATCTACAACGACGCCAACGGCCTGGTGGAAGGGAACGATCTCTTCCAGGTCGTTTACCTTCCGGACACGCGCCGCGAGGAACTTCTCCGGCAGGTTCACGAAATTTCGAAGAAACGCGGCAATTATCCGCCACCGTTGGTTTTCGAAGGAAACACCTCGGCCGATCTCGGGCAAAATCCACTTCTGGCCAAGCTCCTCGCCGCACCCGCGTGGCCAGCGGACGTTCGCAGCGCCTCGGCCTGGCTCGGCGACGCCATCGCCATCAAGGACCCGACGGCCGCCGTCTTCCGCACGCAAAGCGGCAACCATCTGCTCGTCATTGGCCAACACGAAGAGGCCGCCCTGGCGCTTTTCGCTTCGACGCTCGTGAGCCTCGCTGCCCAGCACGATCCGAAGGCTCAATTCACGATTCTCGACGGCACGCAGGATGACGACCCAAATGCCGGGTTGCTGGGAAGAGTCGCAGCCACTCTGCCGCACACCGTCGATTTCGTCGAGCGCACGCAAGTCGGTGAACAAGTCGGCCGGTTAGCCGCATTGATCGCCGCCCGCCAGAAGGGCGAGCAACCCGAGCGCACCGCTCGCTACTTGATCGTTCACGGTCTACAACGCTACCGCGAGTTGCGCAAGGAAGAGGACGCGGGCTTCGGCCGCCGTGGTGCCGATCGTGTTATTTCTCCCGCTGAGCACTTCGCGAACATTCTGCGCGATGGCCCCGCCGTCGGTGTGCATGTCCTCGTCTGGTGCGACGGCTTGACCAACCTGAACCGCTCCTTCGATCGGCCGCTGTTGCGCGAGTTCGCCATGCGCGTCCTCTTCCAGATGAACGCCAACGATTCGAGCACGCTCATCGACAACCCGCTCGCCAGCCGCCTCGGCCGCAATCGAGCTCTGTTCATCTCGGAAGAGATGCCCCAAGCGGAGAAGTTCAGGCCCTACGGTCTGCCCACTAGCGAATGCCTGAAATGGGTGAAGCAACAACTCGCGAAGCGAGCCGAGGGCACGACTCATGCTCCATGAATTCATCTGTATGAAAGTCGTTATCGATCTGCGCAGCGAATTCGTCTGCCTCGGTACGCTCACACGGCTCGACGACAACTTCCTCGAACTCAAAAACGCCGACCTCCACGACCTCCGCGATACAGAGACCAGCCGCGAAAACTACGTCGCCGCCAGCGTATCCACCGGCATTAAACGCAATCGCAAACGGGTGATGATTCTGCGGTCGGATATCGTCGCTGTTTCGCGATTGGATGAGGTGGTCGATGGGTGAGGGATTCGCTATTTCGGGTTGAGTCGATCGGTGCTAACATTTGATTATAGATTATGGTGAGAGGTAAAAGCCGTGTCGCTTACAAAAGAATGGTCGACCGTTTCCAAGTCCCTGCTCGATGCTGCTCCGACGAATGAAGTCGCCATCGGTCTCAAGACTGGCGGAAACGTCGACGAACGCGCATCGCGTGAGCATTGGCAAGTCATCATTGATCGGAAACTGATTGAATGGGGCCGCGATCTTGAATCGTTGGCAGACGAAGGCGTCGAACCGCCAACGAAAGAGACGATTCAGAAAGCGATCCACCTGGCCGAAGCATTTCGGGATGAGGGCTTCCCCCCGCCGGACAGCGTCGTCGCCGACCCGAACGGCGGCATTGTTTTCGAACGTCGCGAACGAAATGTTGCCGAAGTGTGCCATCTCTGGGATGACGGAACGGTTGAGTATCAGCGGTTTCAGGATACACAGCTCGTTGACAGACGGACGTTTTGAAAGAACTTACCCCAGGGATTTTGGTGTATGAGGAACAGATGTGGACGACGGCAACGAGCCCATTGCTGACGACGAACTGCTTTACCGCCGGGTTCCCGTGTCAACGGGGTGGTATAACCCAGAAACGGCCGAGTTGAAATCGGAGGCGTTCGCTCCGCACAAGATCAACGATGCCACAGGCCTTTCCGTTTCGCGTGCCAAATACAAATCTGCGGTAGAGGCTGCTCGGGGCCAACCCGGCAAAATGTACTTCGTTGCAGTCGTGCGGACTGGCGACCTGCGAGTGTTAGGCATCGCTGTCGAGCCGCGGCCGCTGCCCGGCGACCCTGGGCACGCGGAACTACCGGACTTGAATTCCGATCGTCGCAAGTCGGATATCACGTTGGAGCGGCAACGCATTCTTGTGAAAAAAACGCTTCGCGTCGAAGGGCCGTTTGCTACTGAATGACGAAGCTACGTCACTCGGCATTAACGACCAATCCCGCATCGTTCTTGCAGAATCCTGACGCACTCGGCCGCATCGCTAGGTTTAGCAAAGAGCGTTTCAGAGATCGACAGCTTCCGTTCTTGCTCTTGGTCATCGGTGAACGTAATCGTGATGTTCTAGAATCGATGACTCACATCGGAGATGTTCGAATAGAGAACAGTTCGAATTTTGGGCGTATCCATCCACTCGACTCGATCGGGAAAGAGGGAGACACGATAATAACGAGCTTTCCAAAGCATGTGCAAACCGAACAAGAAGCTCACGATCGCACTCAATACGCAAACCCCGCCAATTGCAAAATCCTTGAGATCGTTCCAATGGAAAAGTTGATACGCGCCGAAGATTCCAAAAGACAGCGGCATGATGATGCCAAAGAAGAACCCCGACATGTAGAGGATCAGTAAACTCGACCGGAAGTGAATTGCCCCATCGCCGTCATTCAACAACATCAGTCATCTCCTCCATCTCACAGATGATTAAACCAGTTCCGCAACATCCGCGTCAACTCCTTGGTATCCTTCGCATTGAACGGCGGCAACGACTCTTTCGCCTCCGCGAACCGTGCCGCGGTGGCCTTGTCGATCAACTCGCGTCCTTTCGTCGTCAAACCCACCACCACACCGCGGCGGTCGTCCGGGTCCTCTTCGCGGCGGATTAGTTCCGCTTGTTCCAGGCGGTCGATGCGGTTGGTCATTCCTCCTGAGGAGAGCATCACGCTCTTCATCAACTGCGTCGGCGTCATTTTCCCTTCCGGCCCCTGTCGGCGAAGCGTGGCGAGGATGTCGAACTGGCCGAGGCTAAGGCCGAACGGTTCCAGGGCGGCGTTGACGCTGCGCTCGAGATGCTCGGCAATCACGATCACCCGGCCGACGATTTCCAGCGGCGACGGATCGAGCTCGGGCAGTTCCCGTTTCCAGGCGGCGTTCATTTCATCGATGATGTCGGTGTGATTGACCATGTGCGGAGAGTCCCCATCTGGGCGATATACTCAAAGTATGGTCAGATATTTTGATGTCAAGATTCTTGACGTGAAGGTATGTGGGGAATAGATTATTTTCGAACAAGCCTCGGGGTGAGGCTTCCGAACCCCGAGGATATGGCCACTCTCTCTCACGACCACTGACCAAGGAATCATCCCATGCGAGAAATCAAGATCGGCGACACGGTCGAATCCTGCGTCGAGCGCTCGGACTATCCGCCGGAGCGTATCAAGAAAATCCTCGGCGACGAGACCGTCGCGGTAATCGGCTACGGCGTGCAAGGCAAAGGCCAATCGCTGAACATGCGCGACAACGGCGTCAAGGTGATCGTCGGCCAGCGCAAGGGGGGCAAGGCTTATGATGCGTGCCTTGCAGACGGCTGGAAGCCGGGCGAGACCCTCTTCGATGTCGAAGAAGCGGTCAAGCGCGGCACCATCGTGCAATATCTCCTTTCCGATGCCGGACAGAAGGAGATGTGGCCGAAGATCAAGCCGTTGCTGACCGCGGGCAAGGCTCTCTATTTCTCGCATGGCTTCTCGATCGTCTTCGCCGATCAGACCGGCGTGGTGCCGCCTAAGGATATCGACGTGATCCTGGTCGCCCCCAAGGGCTCGGGCACCACGGTCCGCCGGCATTTCCTGGAAGGCCGCGGCATTAATTCGAGCTTCGCCATCCATCAGGACGCGACCGGCAAAGCCCGCGACCGGGCCCTGGCCCTCGGCATCGCCATCGGTTCCGGCTATCTGTTCGAAACGACCTTCAAGAAGGAAGTGGTCAGCGACCTGACCGGCGAACGCGGCGTGCTGATGGGCGCGATCTACGGCCTGTGGCTCGCGCAATACGAAGTGCTCCGCGAACATGGCCATAGCCCGTCGGAAGCGTTCAACGAAACGGTCGAGGAAGCGACGCAGAGTCTCTACCCACTCATCGCCGAGAAGGGGATGGACTGGATGTACGCGAACTGCTCGACGACGGCCCAGCGCGGAGCCCTCGATTGGTTCAAGAAGTTCCGCGACGCGTCGAAGCCGACTTTCGAGGCCCTGTACAAATCGGTAGAGACGGGCGAAGAAACCCGCCGCGTCCTCGACTCCTGCGGCAAAGCCGACTATCGGCAGCAACTGGAAAAGGAACTCAAGGAAGTGGCCGAGAGCGAGATGTGGCGAGCGGGCAAGGAAGTGCGTTCGCTGCGGCCGGAACGGCAGGGGGATGGGAAGTAGGCTCGTCGACAAGCAGATGCCGTGAAACCGCGACGCGGAGTCTTCGGAGCGGAGCGCTTTGACCTTGGAGCGATGTAATGCGTTCCTGTGGGCAGAGCGCTCCGCTCCGAGGACTCCGCGTCGCGGCTTCACGGGGTAATATCCCCCTCCCCTTTCCATTTCCTCCTAGTCGCCATCTCCCCCGTGTGTTAATCTGACCTGAGTTGTTTCCTCCCTGGCTTCAGGAATAATCGCATCATGATCCGACTCATTCTCCCGCTTGCGGCCGTCGCCGCTATTCTTCCTTTCAACATTGTCCGCGCCGAGGACAAGAAGACCGGCTTCATCGAAAAAGTCCACAAGGATGCCGAGGGCGAGCACAAGTACATCGTGTTCATCCCGCACGATTACAAGGGGGACAAGGAAACTCCGGTGATCCTCTTCCTGCACGGCTCGGGCGAAACCAAGGGGGGCACCAAGCAGCCTGTCGAAGTGGGCATCGGGCCGGCGATCAAGGCTCGGGAGAAGACTTTCCCCTTCATCACGATCATCCCGCAGGCTGAGAAACGGCCCTGGTCGGCGGATTCACATGACGGCAAGCTCGCGATTGCAATCCTGAACGACGTCGAGAAGGAATATAAGACCGACAAGAAGGCGACCTATCTAACCGGCCTGTCGATGGGTGGCTCCGGCACATGGAGCCTGGCCGCGAAGTTCCCCGATCGCTGGGCCGCCATCGTGCCGATTTGCGGCGGCGGCGATTTGAAAAGTGTCGAGACCATCAAGAATATCCCGACCTGGAACTTCCACGGCGATGCCGACAGAGCGGGGCTCGTGATGAACTTGCGCGAGATGATCAAGGCCCTCGAAGCGGCCGGCGGCAAGCCGAAGAACACCGAATACCCCGGCGTCGGCCATAATAGTTGGGACAAGGCGTACGGCACCGATGAACTGTACACCTGGTTGCTAGCGAATAAGAAGAAGTGAAAGCACTGAACACATAACCAATCCGATAAAGGAGATACCATGTCCGAACCGACTTCCTCCCCCGATCGCCGGTCGTTCCTCGCGACCTCGGCCGTCGCGGGCGCGGCACTGACGCTGCCGGCCTCAAGCTATGGCCGTATTCTGCATGCGAACGAGAACCTTCGCGTCGGCTTCCTCGGTGTGGGCGGCCGTTGCCAGCAGCACATCGACGTCATTCTGCAAATGCAGAAGGAAAAGAAGGGCGTGGTCCCGGTCGCCGTTTGCGACGTCTGGGACGGCCAAATCAAAGAGGGCGTGATCAAGGGTCGCGGCTTGTACCCGTCAGCCGAGAAATGCGGGCTCGACAAGAAGGACAAACAGCACGTCACCAAGGATTATCGAGTGGTGCTCGAGCAGAAGGACGTCGATATCGTCGTCATCGCCACGCCGGATCACTGGCACGCGAAGATGGCCATCGATGCCATGGAAGCCGGCAAAGACGTCTACATGGAAAAGCCGATGACCCGGACGATCCAGGAAGCGATCGCCGTCGTCGATACCGCCGTGAAGAACAACCGCGTCGTCACCGTCGGCGTGCAGTCGATGGCCGACCCGACCTGGAAAGCCGCGAACGATTACATCCGAGCCGGCAAAATTGGCCACGTTCTCCAGGGCCAGACCAGCTACTTCCGCAATTCGATCGTCGGCCAGTGGCGCTACTACCCGCTGACGAAAGAGATGACCCCCGGCACGATCGATTGGGACATGTGGCTCGGCCACAAATTCAAAGGGATCGATGGCCAACCGCTCGGACCTGATCCGAAGACCGTTCCGTTCGATCGGGCCGTCTGGGCCCAGTGGCGTTGTTACTGGCCCTTCGGCGGTGGCATGTTCACCGATCTCTTCGTCCACCAGACCACTCACCTGATCGCAGCGATGGGCGTCCGCTTCCCGGGCCGCGTCACCGGGGCCGGCGGTCTGTTCATGGAATACGACGGCCGCGACGTGCCGGACGTGGCCACGGTCGTTGCCGATTACGAGGAAGGTTGCCAGGTCATCATCTCGGCGACCATGTGCAACGACACGCAACTTGGCGAGATCATTCGCGGTCGCTTGGCGACGATCAAGTTCGTCGGCGGCGGCGACTTCATCAAAGGCTTCGAAGTCTACGGCCAGAAGATCGCGGGCGGCCCGGTCAAGCCGACCGACGACGTGGCAAAGCCGGTCCACGTTTACGAAAACCCGATGCACGATCCGAAGGCACCGAAGAATGCCACCTACCACCTGTGGGAAAACTTCCTCGATTGCGTGCGGGCCAAGAAACGCGAGACGCTCAGTACGCCGGAACTCGGGGCAGCGGCGTTTAGCACCGTCAACATGGGTGCTCAAAGCTACCGGAACGGGAAGGTCTACTTCTGGGATAAGTCGAAGCGAGCCCAGGTCGAAGCCGACGCTTCGTGGGCTTCGAAGCTCGAAGCCCGCAGCAAGAAGCGCGACAAGCCGAGTCAGATCATCGGCTGGGAAGGCGGCGACAGCGGCAGCACGCTGAGCCCGCCGGAATATCAGAAGCTCGAAGGGCCGTGGATCGACGGTAAAGATCCCGCTTCGTGATAGGTTTGGTTGGCGAGCCAAGTTGCGTAAGCACCTGGAGTGGTGACACACTCCCGGTGCTTACGCAACCTGGCTCGCCAATCTCTATTTAATCAACGCCGCCTCGACGCATAACCCCGGCCCAAAACCGAGCATCACGCACGGTCGGGGAGCGTTCTCTTTTCGCAATCGATCCAGAATGAAGAGCACCGTCGGTGACGACATATTGCCGAATTCTTCGTAGACGGCCCACGACGCTTGCATATCTTTCGACGTCAGTTCCAGAGCGGTGGCAGTTGCGTCCAGAATTCTCGGTCCACCCGGATGAATCGCCCAACTGCCAATATCGGCACGCGTCAGTCCGTGTTGCGCGAGCCAACCGTTAAACCAGGGCCTAAGCGACTGGCCGATGAGTGCTGGAACTTTCTTCGTCAGCGTCATTTCGAAGCCGTGATCGCCAACCGTCCAGGTCATCTCGTCCGCCGAGTTCGGGAAAAGATGCGAGCCGGTGGCCGTGGTTTTCCAGTCGCCTCTTGCTTCGCCAGTGCCCACCAAGGCCGCCGCCCCGTCGGCGAAGACGGCATTGGCGATCACTTTTCCGGGACTCTCCCAGCCGAAGTGATAGTGCAAGCTGCAAAGTTCGACCGCGGCGATCAGCACCACGGCGTCGGGTTTCGCTTCGGCGAATGACTGAGCGACGCGGATGGCGTTGACCGCGCCGTGGCAACCCATGTAGCCGACGTGCGTGCGTTGAATCGAGGGCGACAATGGAAGCTTCGCGATCAGTTCACGATCGAGCCCCGGCGCGAGGAAGCCAGTGCAGGAGACGGTCATCAAGTGCGTGAAATCCTCCGGTGCGATGCCCGATGCGGCAATCGCCTTACGGGACGCTTCCAGTGCGAGCGGCGGCGCTTCCTCGGCATAGATCTTCATCCGTTGCCCGGTCGTGGGGCCAAGATCGTCCGGTTTGCCGCTGGGCAGGAAGACGGATTGGGAAATCCGGGTGCCGTCCATGATGTCGCGGACAACTTGTCGATCGAGGCAGATTCGGCGGGTGAGAAGGCGCGTCCCTTCATACATCGACGGGAGCCAGGTGCGATGCTCGTCGGTCCGAGAGCAGAGCACGCGGGCAATGCCGAGCGACTCGTCGCGGCTGACGATCGTGGGCGGGTTGGCAGTGCCGATACCGCGGATGCTCAAGCTCATGATGACCTTTCGGCAGAAAGAGGAACGACGCAGTTCACCTTACCTGAAAGCCTTGCTCCGCAAGTGAGCAAACGAGGTGCCAATCGCAGGAGCGGCAAGGATCCGGACAGTGCCAGTGGACTCATTGCCCAACGGGAAATCGCTTCGGCAACTCGAATGCGAGGCTGAAACGCCCGCCGCCATGATGACGCGTAAAGTTGGCCAATGCGAATCAAATCATCGGAAGCGGTCAATTCCTTGACGAGCAGCCAGGCCGACTGCATCGCCATGCTGATCCCCTCGGCAATCACCGGATGCGCTTCACCGGCTACGTTGCCGAGAGGATAAACCCCTGGCCGCCATTTCAGGTGTACGCCAGGGTGTATTGGCCCCGCCGCCAACCACGCCCCTTCGCGCGTCGCACCCTGAAATGCCTGTTGGGCACCGCGCATCGAATCTTCAAGGTGAGCCTGTACGGCCACGCCTGCGTTCGTTCCCGCGTGCCGTCGGCGGATCCGATCCAGCCAATCGCGGCGAATGCAGCAGGAGACGCTGAAACGGCCGGCCTCGCCATGCACCATGCCGCCATAGCCGCCGGGGAAGGCCAGGAGGGGCATGGTTCCCACCGGCAAACCGCCGCCGTGAAAGTGTGCCTTGAACGCCAGCAAGTCGCTTGGACTCGCGACCGGTTTCTGTTCGGGTTCCAGAAGAGAGTTCTTCTCCCAGGAACCGTGCGCGAGCAGGACGACGCGAGCGGTGATCGTTGCCGAATGGCGCGTTTCCGCATGCTGAACATCGCAATGGAAAAGGCTATCGACACGACGCAACGCCGTCGCCGACCACGGTTGCCAGATGGCCGCCCCCGCCTGTTGGGCGCGTTCTACTAACAGCGTGTCGAGCCGTTCACGCGATAGGGCCCGTCCCCAACCACCCGCCAAACTCGGAAGAGGCGAATCGATGATTCGCTTTCCCGCGAACAGGGCAACGCGTGTCACTGCTGGGCCGGCTTGCTCGTCAAATTCCTTGGCGATGCCGAGTTTCTCAAGCAACGGCCCGTTGGTCGCGGAGAGATATTCACCGCAGACTTTCTTGCGGGGAAACGTCTTGCGTTCGAGCAGGCAAACGTTCCAGCCGGCACGCGCCAGTAGCAGGGTCGCCGTCGCCCCAGCCGGGCCGCCGCCGACGATCAAGGCATCGAAGGAGCGGTCGCTCATGGAGGGCTCCAACGTAAGAGGAAGCGAGACGGCCAGCGACGCTTGACGCAAGCACCATGTAAGCCCGAGCGCTCGGCAAGCGCCAGGGCCTCGGTCAGCGTGAAGGCCCCTTCCACGGAGCGCGGTCCATCAACATGAACAATCGGCGATCGCGAGAGAACCCGTACGCCAAAATAGGCGAGCAAATAACCGGTGATGGAACGTGTGAGATCGTTGACGAGCACGAGATGGCCGGCAATTTCCTTCATGCGTTGGAGCAAGGCGATGGCATCGGCTTCGTCGAGATGATGAAGGAAGAGAGAGCAACAAACGACGTCGTACGAGACGGGTGGAGTGTATTGAAAGATATTGCGAATTTCGAAGTGAACGTCGGTCTTGAGTTCGTTCGCCTTGGCCGTGGCATGTTCGACTGCGAGCGGGCTGATGTCGCAGCCAGTGAATTGGATGGGGAGGCCGTTTCGGCGTGCTTTTTCCGCCAAAGCGAGCGTCACGTCGCCGGCCCCGCACGCGATATCGAGAACGCGGATCGGCCGCGGTGCCTCGCGTTTCGCCAGTTTCCAAATGGCCGGCCAAAGGATGCGGCTGCTGCGGCTCAAGCGGTTGATTCGCTCCAACCCGCGAAGCGCTTGTCGATGGAGAATGGGATCAAGACCAGCCTGATCCATCAGTTCTGGTTGTCGATTTCTCACGCCTAAACGGCGAAGGATCATGAAGTGGTTCTCGGCGTCACGTTTCCATTATCCTACGAGATTACGGCGAACAAGGTGTGATTTCATGGCGAGCCGGTCCGTGTGAGCGGCCGGTGTAGTTTCGAAACCTCCGGCCGCTCACACGGACCGGCTCGCCAATTGCTGTCACGCTTGCATCCATTCGCCACTCTTCTGCTTCTAACGATCATCCCTCACGCCGCCATCGGTGCCGACGAACCCAAGTCGAAAGATGCCTTTCCGAAAGGGGAGATCCTAAAGTTCACATTCGACAAGAGCGCGATCTTCCCCGGCACCACACGCGAAGTCTCCATCTATGTGCCGAAGCAGTACGACGGCAAAACACCGGCCTGCGTCCACGTCAATCAGGACGGCATCCAGTTCAACGCTCCGGCCGTGTTCGATGAACTCATCCACAAGAAAGAGATGCCAATCGTCATCGGCGTCTTCATCACGCCGGGCGTAGTCAAGGCGACTTCCGCCATGGCCCTGCCGCGATACAATCGCAGCTACGAATACGACGGCCTCGGCGATGCGTACGCTCGCTTTCTGCTGGAAGAACTGCTTCCGGAAGTGGAGAAGAAAAAGACGGCCGACGGTCGGGCGATCGTCTTGTCGAACGTGGGCAACGACCGCTGCATCGCGGGTTCGAGCAGCGGGGCCATCTGTGCCTTCACCGCGGCCTGGGAGCGGCCCGACGCCTTCCGCCGGGTCTTTAGTGCCATCGGCACGTTCGTCGGTTTGCGGGGCGGGAATGTCTATCCCACGTTGATTCGCAAGTACGAGCCGAAGCCGATCCGCGTTTTCCTGCAAGACGGCAGTGCCGACAACAACGCCTGGGGTGGCGATTGGTGGATGGCCAACCAGGAAATGGAACGCTCGCTCAAGTTCGCTGGCTACGAGGTGGAACACCGCTGGGGTACCGGTGGCCACAGCAACGTACAAGGAACGGAAGTCTTCCCCGAGGCCATAAAATGGCTATGGAAGGATTGGCCGAACGCCATCCGGCCCGCTCAGGGTTCGCCGCAACTCAAGGAAATCTTACTCCCAGAAGAAAATTGGAAATTTGTCGCGGCCGGCTACACCTTCACCGAAGGTCCGGCAGTCAACGCGAAGGGCGAGGTCTTCTTCAACGACGTGCCGAATAGCAAGACTTTCAAGATCGGCCTCGATGGCAAGGTCAGCATCTTTATCAGCGACTCCAAGAAAGGCGACGGTCAGGCTTTCGGGCCGGATGGCCGCCTTTACGCGGTGGCCGGCGGGGAAGAGAAGATCATCGCCTACGATGCCGAAGCGAAACCGACCGTGATTGCCGAGGGTTTCCGGGGCAATGATCTCGTCGTGAAAAACGATGGCGGCATTTACGTCACGCACCCCGGCTGGGACGGCAAGGCACCCAGCCAGATCTGGTACATCAGTCCGAAAGGAGAGAAAAAGATTGTCGACAAGGGCCTGAAGTTCTCGAACGGCCTGACGCTCTCCCCTGATCAGTCGCTTCTTTATGTCGCCGACAGCCGCACGCACTGGGTCTACAGTTACCAGGTTGAGGATGATGGTTCGCTCACGCAGAAGCAGAAATATTTCCATCTCCACGTACACGACACCGCGGACGACAGTGGGGCCGACGGCATGCGCGTCGATCGCGACGGACGGCTTTGGGTGGCCACTCGGGCCGGCTTGCAGGTTTGCGATCAGGCAGGGCGGGTCCTTTGCATTATCCCGACGCCGAACGGCAAGATCTCGAATCTCTGTTTCGGGGGCGAGAATGGCGACATCATCTACGCTACCTGCGGCGACAAAGTTTACATGCGAAAGGTGAAAGTAAAGGGTGCGAACGCGTTCCAGCCGCCATTTCTGCCGGCGAAGCCGAAGTTGTGATCCGGGCGAGCCGACCCGCGTGAGCGGCCGGAGGACTGGAATATCCTCCGGCCACTCACGCGGGTCGGCTCGCCAAAAGCTTCGCAAACGCAAACGGGCCCGATTCCTCACTAGGAGAAATCGAGCCCGTGGGATGCCGGATCTGGATGATGCGGAACCGTGAATTCGACGCCTTCTCTGTTTCCTGGACATGGAGGCGCAATCAACACACACGCTCGTAAAGGATTGAACTCCGCGGACGATCTGGAAAGACGGTACAGCCGGGCCGGGCCTCTCTTGACGATCTCCGAAGAATAGACTTCGAGAGCGGTCAGGAAGAGACAGCGGGTTGTGTCTCGATGCGTTGCTGGTTAAGCGGGAGAAGTTCCTGGCGATAGATCGGAACATCTCGCGGCGCTTCGATACCGAGGCGAATCTTGCCACGGTCGATATCAACGACCGTGATACAGATATTGTCGCCGATGAAGATCTTTTCCCCGAGCTTACGGCTGAGTACGAGCATGTCGCTTCCCTCCTAAGAAGAGCGTGGCCAGGTCCAGAATCGGCCCGATGCGGAGTACACGTTCTATTTTACTCTACGTTGATACCCTGGTGCGCTATGCGCCCCCCATTTTTCATGAGGTTTGTGACAACCCATTGTCATCAGGTTTGGCATGCTGAGCGGGACCCGCACAGTCCCGAGCATCGCACCTGAAGGCGGAAGTCGATCGGCCATCGGCGGGGTCGCCTGCTCCAGTCTGACGCTTCTGCCGGTTCATCCCCCTCAGGTGGACCGGAAAAAACCCGTATTCGGAGCAGTCGCCCGCCGATGGGCCGTTCAGGCTTCACCAACGGGATGACGTTCAACCGTCGAGATTTAGCCTACCGGAAAACCTTGCCTCATCGGAAGACCCACCGATTCGAATTGATGAAGTTTCGAAGTTCAGCTCTCACGCAATTCATACATTCGGCAAAAACGGAACAGTCTAGGGGGTCGAAGGGCATCTTGACGAATTCCATGCCGAATCCCTCAGGGCGACACTTGGGTAACGGTTCAGAGAAAAGACTACCGCTTCGGCTTTGGGTTGTTCATAATGAGAAGAATACAGGTTAACCGCGACGCGCAGTCATCGGAGCGTAGCGCGTTGGCCTT
>JAIOQJ010000750.1 GCA_021413475.1 Planctomycetota bacterium
GTACCCGATGTTCCTCGCCGGTGCCGGCGTCAAGAAGGGCTTCACCTACGGTGCCACCGACGAATACGGCATCAAGGCCGTCGAAGGCCGCATGCACACCAACGACCTGCACGAGACGCTTCTCGCCCTGATGGGTCTCAACCACGAGAAACTGACGTACCGTTACGCGGGCCGCGATTTCCGGTTGACCGACGTGGCGGGCAAGGTGACGACGGAGATTTTTGCGTGAGTTTGTTGCGTTTCAAAAGCCGTAACGATGACCGCATGGCTGAGCCGTTGGGTTTTGGCAAATTTCGCCCCAGGTTCCAATTCGATGATAGGGTTAGTGCGAGTCCGGTTCCGATTCGTTGCATCAATCTCGGACACCCAGGTGCAACGAATGGGCCGTTTTCTGCAACGCATTCCGGTCGTTTTGCAACGAAAGAGTGAGGTTTTGCAACGAAAGAGTTAGGTTTTGCAACGCATTCCGGCCCTTTTGCAACGCAAAAGCTAACACATTCATAATGTGCGGAACTTCGTTTTCTGAAGGCAAATCAACGGATCATTTGCGTTTCCGCGACTCGATCCTAATCTTCTCGGCTGCCAAAATTCGCTGGTGCCCCCCGGTACGGGAAACTGACGGAATTATAGGCTCGTAGCTGAAGTCGTGAGACTTCAGCCGCGTCTCGGCGTATGCTGAATCTCACGACTTCAGCCACAACACGGAGACGCATAATGCGATCCAAATCGTTAATCATGCTCGCGATCACGCTGATCTGTGGGCAACCCGCCCGCGCCGCCGATCAACCCCCGCGCGTCATCGCCTTCCACAACTACACAAAAGCGATCGAGTTGAAGCGGGGAACAACGCGCGTCATCCTCTGTCCCCAGGCGGGTGGGCGGGTGTTGGAGTTTTCAGTGGCGGGGAATGACGCGATGTTCCTCGACGATGCTGAGAAGAAATGGGAATCGGGGAAGCCCAATTCGATCTCGGCGGGGCGGTTTGATTATGGGCCGGAGTTGGTTGTGATTGCTCATCCCAAGATCTGGTCGGGCGAGTGGACGGCCGAGATCGTGGAAGATTCCGTCAAGCTGACGAGTCCTCGCGAAGAGGCCGCCGGCATGCAACTCGTGCGCGAGTTTCGTCTGATCGAACACAACAAGTCGGTGGGCCTATCGTGCAAGCAGACGATGATCAATGTTTGCAAGGAAGTTCGCGAAGTGTGCCATTGGGGCCGTTCGTTCTCGCCGAGTGGCGGCATCTGTCTGATTCCGCTCGGTGATCGGCCCAGTCGTTTTCCCAGCAAGTACGCGATGTATGAAGACAGTGCCATCATTAACGTTCGCAATACGGACGACCGAATCCGCGAGCGCGATGGTTTCCTCGAAATCCTCAGTCCTCCTCGAAAACCCAAGCTCGGGTTTGATTCGTATGCCGGCTGGCTCGCCTATTTGCTGCCGAACAACACGCTCTTCGTGAAGCGCTTCGCCACGCATCCCGACCGCGTTTACAACGAGGCGGCGGCTCTGACGCTCTCGGTTTGGTATCCGACCGGTCCACGCATCGAGTTGGAACCGATCGGCCCGCGCGAGCGCCTGAAACCGGGGGAGTCTGCGTCGTTCACGGAAGAATGGTGGCTGCTGTCGCATCCGTTCCCGAAAAAGGGGGAGCAGATCGATTTGAAGGCCCTTCGCGAGCAAGTGGTGAAGGAGACCGCGGAGGCGAAGTAACATCTCGCCACTATTTCTTCTCACCGATGGCGTCTCGAGCAAGGCGAATACCACAACCGCGAGTACCCCAATTCAGAGCCGCCTTGTACATTCGGTCATTTTGACATTCGTACGATTGGGCATTGAAACCCCCGCCGCGTAGAACAGCCTCAGACTTTCCCGTCATGGGATTGATGATCAAGTCTTCATTCCATTCGCCAACGTTGCCAACTATGTCATGGAGGCCAAAACCATTCGGTTTTTTCTCGCCTACTGGATGGGTCCTGCCGCCGCTCGTTTTGTTGAACCAGACATACTCATCCATCACGTTGGTGTCGTTGCCGAAATAAAATGTCGAACTGGTGCCGCCCAGGCAAGCATGATTCCACTCAGCGATCTTCGGCAAGCGGTAGCCGGGCCCGCCGAGGAATGATACTTCAGCATCGGAAATCCCGCCATTTCGGGATTTCACATTCAATTCGTAGTAAGGCTTCAATCCGTCAAGTTCGCTCAATTT
>JAIOQJ010000780.1 GCA_021413475.1 Planctomycetota bacterium
GCCCGCAAACGTGGTGCCGCGATTTATGGTGAGATTTCTGGTTACGGCACGACCGCGGATGCCTTCCGCGTGACGGATAGTCATGAAGACGGTCGGGGCGCCATCGCGGCGATTAGCAATGCCATCAAAGATAGCGGCCTACCCAAAGACGCGATCGGCTATGTCAATGCGCACGGCACCAGCACCAAGGTCAACGATCGGGCGGAGTCGATCGCCCTCAAGGCCGTGTTCGGCGAATATGCGTACAAAATCCCCGTTTCCAGCACAAAGTCGATGCTTGGCCATCTGATTTGCGCCGCGGGCGTTGTCGAGATGATTATCTCTTTCATGGCCATTCGCAAAGGCGTACTGCCGCCGACGATCAATTACGAAACTCCAGATCCGGAATGCGATCTCGATTACATTCCGAACGAGGCGCGGGTGAAGAAGGTGGATCACGTCCTGTCCAACAGCTTCGGTTTTGGCGGGCAAAATATCTCGTTGGTGGTGAGCCGGTTTAGCAAATAGCACCGCCCGCGATCTGAAGTCGGGAGTGGGAGCGTTTCTTCTCGCCCAAATTTCTCGCAAATCACCGTATTTTTCGTCCAGCTGAAAATTGAATTCAAGTCGGGTCAAGAGCCTACCGACACGGGAATGTCTTGCCAAAGATGCGAATCTTGTGTTAAATAGAGTCTGACTCGTTTATCCTGCCCCCTGCCGGGACGCACTTTTGAATCCGCAATGACTGCGCGGGCACCTTGTGGAGTATCTACCTGATGAATTGTTTGTGGATCGGGATTGCTGTACTATTTAGCCTTCCTATCTTCGTCGGACTCGCCCTTACGGGCGTTTATTTGTACGTTCGTCTAAATTTCATTGAGAATGTTCTGCGTATTTTTCAGGAACGCCCACTATTCGTCATCCCACGCGGTGAAACTCGGATTGGTGCGGAAGACGTTGAATTTGAATCAGCCGATGGGTTACGCTTGCATGGATGTTATTTGAAGACCGATCAACCGCGTAAAGGCGTGATCCTTTTCGGGCTCGAATTTGGTTCAAACCGCTGGTCCTGCCAGTCCTATTGCGAACCACTCCTCCAATCCGGTTACGACATCTTTGCTTTCGAGCCTAGAAACCAAGGTGACAGCGAGGGGATGGAAGGTTACGAGCCGCTCCAATGGCTGACTTCCCACGAATACGCTGATACCCAAGCTGCCATCAACTATCTGAAGAACCGGCCGGACGCTGACCCCAAAGGCATCGGACTCTTCGGCATTAGCAAGGGGGCCAACGCTGGTCTCATGGCGGCATCCCGGAATCGTTACGTTCGATGCATCGTGACAGACGGGGCATTCGGGACATGTTCCACGATGGTCCCGTACATGCGGAAGTGGATCGCACTTTACAACGACAACTATTTAACGCACGGTTTGCTCCCTTACTGGTTCTACGCTCTGGTGGCGAAAGCGTGTATCCACAAGGTCGAGCGGGCTCGCGGGGTCAAGTTCATGCACATCGAACCTGCGATGGGACGAATCAAGCGCCCGCTTCTCATGATTCATGGTGGGGGCGACACTTATATCAAAGTCGATATGGCAAAGGAACTCTTCCGCCGTGCCGCGGGCCCGAAATCATTCTGGGTTGTTCCCAATGCCAAACATAACCAGGCGATCAATCTGGCCGGCGAGGATTATTCGAATCGTGTCACCTGTTTCTTTGATCTTCATCTAGCAGGTATCGAACCGGCAACGGTGGCTGCAGTCGATTCTGGTGAATTCGAGCCTGTCAATTTGTCCGAAAGTGCGGTTGTTGCCCCGGCTTGATCAAAAGTCGGTAATTCATAACGGTCAAACCAAGCTCGCGGTCCGATTATAACGGGCCGCGAGCTTTTTTTTTGCCGCGGTTTATCCACCTATCTTGCCCTAGCCAATCGGAACAAGTGATACTGTCGGTAGAGCTTTCTCAAGTGCGCAAGTTCCACGGATCATTATCGTTTAACGGCGAACCGAATTTGCTTTACCGCAGCGACTTCGTGCCACCGCTACGCGGATAAACCTTTTGCATCGAGATATCACATCATGGGAATCGGCCGTTTCATGTTTCGTATGGTGGGTAAGCTGATCGCGCGGCCAGTTCGCCGCCGGATTGCCGCTTTCCACACCGCGACCCGTACACCCCTCGAGATTCAGCAAAAACTCTTGCAAGAGATCTTGAGTGTTCAAGCGAACACAGCGTACGGTCGCGATCATGCCTTTTCCAGCATTCAAACGATCGAGGACTATCGCCGGCAAGTCCCGATCAACCCGTACGAAAACCTCGCGCCTTACATTCAACGAATGATGAAAGGCGAAACAGATGCCCTGGTTTCCGACCCGAAAGTATTGATGTTCGCCCTGACGAGCGGAACAACGGCCGCCCGCAAGCACATCCCGATCACCCAGGCGTACCTCGACGACTATCGCCGGGGCTGGAACATCTGGGGGCTGACCGCCATGCGCGAGCATCCCGCCATCAAGCTACGACCAGTGATGCAATTGGTCGGCGATCCCGAGGAATACCGAACAGAGGCGGGGATTCCCTGCGGCAACCTCTCCGGCTTTACCGCACAAGTGCAGAAGCGGATCATCAGGTTCCTTTACTCCGTGCCGGCGATCACCGGTAAGATTTCCGACGCGGCTACTCGCTATTACCTCGCACTTCGTTTCAGTATTCCACGGCGTGTCGGCATGCTATCGGCCGCCAATCCGAGCACTCTGGTCGCCTTGGCCCGCGTGATGGATCTCGAGAAAGAAAATCTCATCCGCGACATCGCGGAAGGCACGCTAAATGCGAAACTCGAACTTCCCGCGCCGATTCGCGAACTATTGACGCGTAAGGCTAAAAAGAACGTGGAACTCGCGAAGAAATTGGAAGAGTTCGTCCGCCGTGACGGGGCACTTTTGCCAAGTGCCGTGTGGCCGAGTGATTCGATATTGCTCGGTTGCTGGACGGGCGGCAGCGTCGGCCCTTATCTCCGGCAACTGCCTCGCTATTATGCGGATACGCCGGTCCGCGATATTGGGCTTTTGGCAAGCGAAGGACGCTTCTCCATCCCGCTACAAGATTCCTCATCGGCGGGAGTGCTCGACATCACGAGCCACTACTACGAATTTATCCCCGAACGAGAAATCGATTCGACAAAGCCGCTCGTGCTGGGTGCTCATGAATTGCAGGAGGGCGGCTCGTACTACATTCTACCGACGACTAAATCGGGATTGTATCGCTACCACATCTCGGACTTGATTCGCGTCACGGGCTTTCACGAGCGTACACCCTTGATCGAATTCCTCGGCAAGGGAAATCGCTTCGCCAATCTGACGGGGGAAAAACTCTCCGAACATCACGTCACCCAGGCGATGGACCGAGTGTCGCGGGCGATCCGACAGCCAGTGTCCGCCTACACGCTTGCCCCATGTTGGGATGATTCGCAACCCTTTTACGGCTTGTTTCTTGAAGAATCGGACGTGATGAATGCCGATCTCCTTCGGCAATTCGTCGAATCGCTCGATCGTACTCTGGGTGAGCAGAATATCGAGTATGCCGCGAAACGAGTCAGCGGCCGGCTCGGACCCGTGCGTGTGGAAGTGCTTCCCACCGGTTCCTGGCAACGCTGGGACCGCGAACGGCTCGCCAAGAGCGGCGGCTCGGCGGAACAGTACAAACATCCCTGCTTGATCGGCGACGTGAATTTCAAACAATCGATGCCGGTGATGCGTGAGATTGCCGCTCAGTGCGCTGCCGAAACGCTATTCGCGAAAAAATAAAGCCCGAGCGCGAGCGCTCGGGCTTATCATGAATTTAAGTCAGCTTACTTGGCCGGCTTGAATTCTTCTTCCTTGCCGTCCGGACCGACGAGGACGAGCTTGTCGGCGACGATCGACTTGACCGTGATCTTATCCGACTTCTTTTCTTCCTTCTTGAGCGGGTTCTCCATCGTCAATTCGATGGTCTTGTCGTCCAGGAACTTGTACTTGCCGCTGATGTCGAGGTTCAGGCCCTCGGCCTTGACGCTGATTTTGAGATCGCCTGCTTTGGTGAACTCAAAAGTCATGCCCTTGTTCTTTTCATTTGTGGGGACCCATTTGCCCACGATCAAGTCTTGGGGTTTGTCCGCGGCCTGGCTCGTGCCGGTCACAAAAGCGGATGCCACCACCATCATGAGCAGTGCTGCGATCGCCTTCATCGAAATCTCCGTTGGTGTGAGGTAATCGGGAGCCAATTTCGCGACAGCCCGATATTAAACGCAATCATCCTATGAAATCCTAAGACGAGTACCATAGTGATGTTATTCGACTTGGAAACAAGGTTCCGCTTAATCTTACGCCGCATGTCCATCGCTCTCACGCAAAAAATGCTCGACTGAATTCGACCAGGAAGGATAGGCGATAAACTGCGCCATCTACGCAATATCTCGTACGCCTTTCCCCTTCCAACGGGCTTGTTTAATTGACGAAGGGTCGCTAAAGTCCGCCCCCTCGAAGGACGATGCCATGGATGGATCGTCCCCGCATTTCTCGCACGGAAGCGGACATGTTCGCACTCTCTCGTCGTTCCCTCATCTGGATCGTTCTGCTCGCCGGATGTACTTCGCCGGGCAAAAAGAATCCACCGCCGCAACCACCCCCGATAACCCGTGGCACTCCGGCGTCGCCAAAGCCGTTGGCGATTCCCGAGCGAACCATCTCACCGGCCAGGCAACGCGATGAACTCGACGACAAAGCACGCCTGATTCCGCAGGCCCCCAGACTCGAAGAGTTGACGCAGCGCGCGCTCGACGTCAAGCCGCCTGAGGATGCTTCGCCACTCCAAGTCGTCAAGAACGACGAACCCATTAAGACCGCGATGACCGACGATTCCCTGGTGGAAATCAAGAATATTCATCAGCGAGCCGTGGCCGCTTATTCGAAAGTCGATTCCTTTGAAGCCCGTCTGACCCGGCGCGAGACCATCAAGAACAAGGCGACTCCGCAGGAAGTCATCTTCTTCCAATTTCGCAAGGAACCATATAGCGTTCACTTGAAGTGGATCGGTACCGAAGGCAAAGGCCGCGAAGTTCTTTACGTTCAGGGACAACACAACGGCAAGATGCACGTGAAACCGTCGAAGGAAGATGCTTCGCCGTTGCCGCCGATGCGGATGTCGTTCAATCCGGACGACTCGATGGTCCGCTCGAAATCCCGGCACGATATACGACAAGCGGGCCTCGGCGACGCAATCCGCCAACTTGGCAACATTCTCGACATGATCGCCCGTGACCCGAGTCAGCGTTATCGGCTAAAATATCTTGGGCAGGTTACTCGTCCTGAATCCGTTAACAAGATGGATACGGTCGAAGAAACGATTCTGCCCAAGACCGAGGCGCTGCTACCGCAAGGCGGCCGGCGCATCTATTTCTTCGAAACCGGCACGGAACTCCGCAGCCGCGGCCTGCCCACGCTGGTCATTGCCTACGACGCAGCCAACAAGGAAGTCGAATACTACTGCTTCGATAATTTCATGCTCGATATCAAGCTCAACGACGCGGATTTTGATCCAGATCTGGTGTTGAAGAAGAAATAGAAAAAGGCGAGCCGGCTCCCGTAAGGGGCCGGA
>JAIOQJ010000781.1 GCA_021413475.1 Planctomycetota bacterium
GCTCGGGACTTTGAGATTCGTCTGGTGCATCCAGTGGCCGGCATCGGGTGCGCCGTTCCAGTGTTGCAGCGAGATTGTCTGCACGTGTTCACGTTCCTCGTCGTCGAGAAGGTCCATGAACGATTCGATGTAACCGGCACGAACTTGAGTGGAAGAACGGCCAATGAGGAGAAGTGCTTCGGAGCGTTCGTCGTCGAAATTCGCTACCGCTCGCCAGCCCTGCGCTTTTGCTTCGATTTGGTAAAACATGCCTGACCCTCCATGGTCGGTTTCGGGGGGAATCAATGTCAGGTGATAGGATGACAAAATAGGGGGCGTAAGTCAAGAATTTTCGTCAAAGTCGTTGCAAAATGACAACTTAGATTCAAGTTTGGTCCCGGTGCGTGACGACATGCCGGACCGCGCAAAAGATGGCCCGCGAACGATTTGAGAGTTGCTCAACGGCCGCGATAAACGATGCGGCCGCGGGTGAGATCGTAAGGAGAAATTTCGACCTTCACGCGATCGCCGGGGATGATGCGGATGAAATTTTTGCGCATACGGCCTGCCACGTGAGCGATCACCTCGCCGCCGATATCGAGTTCCACGCGGAACTGTGTGTTGGCCAAGGCTTCCTTGACGCGGCCTTCGACCTCAATGGATTCTTCTTTGGCCATGGATCAGCTAAACTCCGAAACAAGAGATAAAAGTAGGACACGGCTTACCAGATGCGGGAACGCTGCGCGAACCCACGCCGAGTAAGCCGAGACAAAGTTCATTGTATCAAGCGCGAACGGAATTCGAAGGAAACTTAATATCGTGGCCCACGTTCGCGGTAACCACCACCGCCTCCGCCGCCTGCACCGCCGCCGTACCCACCACGGCCTCCACCGCCGCCACCGCCATATCCGCCGCCCCCGCCTGCGGGACGAGGTTCACGCGGCTTGGCTTCGTTGACCGTCAGTGGACGGCCGTTACATTCGGAACCGTTCAAGGCAGCGATGGCGGCTTGGGCTTCTTCCGGATTGGCCATTTCGACGAAGCCGAAACCTCGCGAACGTCCGGTCTCCCGGTCCATAACGACCTGGGCTCGTGCCACCGTGCCGTACGTGCCAAACAGTTTGAGCAAATCATCTGAAGTGCATGCCCAGACGAGATTACCTACATAGATATTGACCATCGTTCGTCCTTTCCGAGGCGGGCCGTTCTCGGGACCGCTCTGATTCTGACCTCAAAGAAAGCCAGTGACATATTCCTGACCGTACCGATACGGTCCGGGCCAAGTGCCGTTTCCATCACGCGGTCAAAATCGAATAACAATTTCGAATGCCGCGGGGAGAGAGAGGGAAAACCGAATCGCGGCGGGTGACGACGCTCAACGGATCAAACGAATTCAGTGAATTAATCTCCGCACTGAATTACGTTATAACCCCTATCTATCGGACAGGTATCATAACCGGCAGATTCGAACGATGCCAAGCGAAAAAAGGAAAGAAATGGGAGTGACATGAAAACGACAAAACTCCGCCGAATCAGACGATTTCGCCCGATTCGGCAGAGTTTTGCATTTAGAAATTTGCTGGAGGCACCGTCAGCTGACGATGGCGAGAATGTCTTCTTCCGTCATGATCAAGAATTCTTTTCCATCGACGGTGACTTCGCTACCGGCGTAGGAAGTGAAGAGGACCTTGTCGCCCTTCTTGACTTGGAAGCTCGAGCGCTTGCCGCTGTCGAGGACTTTCCCTTCGCCGAGTTCGAGAATCTTGCCCTGCTTGGGCTTCTCCTTGGCGGAATCGGGAAGCACGATGCCGACAGCCGTCTTTTCTTCGGCTTCGACTCGTTCGACTAGAATCTTGTCGTTCAGGGGGATCACTTTCATCGCTTCGGTTCTCCTTCGTCGCCTTGTTGGGATTGCATGTCTTCAGGTTGGCCGTACACCCTCAGCAGAGCGCGAACAACCGTGGTTAGAACCACATTCTTCGTCACCGGCTTTGGAATGACGCTATACACATGGGCTTGGAACGCTTGCCGCATCAACTCCAAGGTGGCGTCGGCGGTGATCAGGATCGCGGGCAGCAGAGAGTTAATCTGCCGAACCATCTGCAACGTTTCGAGCCCGGTCAGTCCTGGCATGTGCATGTCGAGCAATGCCAGATGCACCGGCTCGGCTTGGACAATTTCCAGAGCCTCTTCGCCACAAGTCGCCTGATACGACTTGAAACCGCGCGATTCGACAATCTCCGTCAACGCATCGCGGACACCGCGATCGTCGTCGGTGATCAAGATCGAAAATGGGGTTTTCAGGTCGGTCATGCCGCTCACCTCAACCAGACCGATACGCCTCCCGGTATACGTCCGAGATGACGCGACGGCGGGTCGATGCGTTCCACGCGGAATCGCACAATGTTGAAAGCTGCAAACGGTGTACCGCATCCATGCCCAGAGGGAAGGCTCTTCGTAAGCCCCTATCAGGCTGATAGATACGAATCACTCCTATCTTGCCTGATTTCCGAACGGCTGGCAAGAGCGCCTGCCAGAACTGTCAGGTTGGCAGAAGGAAGTGCATGGAATTGGGCAGCTGGAGAGTGTGCGAAAAGGCGAGCCGGCTCCCGTAAGGGGCCGGA
>JAIOQJ010000004.1:0-4926 GCA_021413475.1 Planctomycetota bacterium
CCCCACTTCCCCGGCCCAGAGCCAGCCGGTCTTGCGGTCGAACGACATCCGCCAGACGTTGCGCAGGCCGTACGCATAAATCTCTTCCTTGGCATCCTTCACGCCGACGAACGGGTTGTCCTTCGGAATCGCGTAAGGCTTGCCGGTGCCCTTCTGATCGACATCAATCCGCAGGATTTTGCCAAGCAATGTGCTGAGCTTCTGGCCATTGCCGAAGGGATCGTTCCCGGCCCCGCCGTCGCCATGGGCGATATAGAGATAACCATCCGGCCCGAAGCAAATCGTTCCGCCATCGTGGTTCCAGAACGGCTTTTCGATTTTCAGAAGCACTTCTTCGGACGCGGGGTCGGCCTTGTTGGGATCGTCCTTGCTGACTTTGAAACGCGAGATGACGTTGGTCAGCTTCGACTTCTTGGTGGTGTAGAAGACGAAGAATTCGCCGTTTTCCTTGTACTTCGGATGGAACGCCAGGCCGAGGAACCCTTCCTCGTTTTGCTTGTCGTCGTAACTGACGCGATCTTGAATGTCCAGGAAGATCTTGGTCTCGGTCGCCTTCTGATCGTTGGGGAAGGTGTGGATGACTCCGTGCTCGGTGGCGACGAAGACGCGATTGCTGCCGTCGCCGGCGTGGGTCAACACGATCGGGCGGATCGGGTTGACCTTGCCCTCGTCCGTCTCGCCTTTCCAACCCGTCCACTTGAGGGCGGGGAAAGCCACGGCCGTTTCGAGGGCGAGCGGCGATTCATCCACTTCGAAGCCAGGGATCTTGATCGGCATGACAGACAGGGTCCCGGCCAGCATGTCCGGCAGCAGGATGTTCTTACCGGTCGCGTCGAGACAAATGTCGGCGGCCGACTTGAACCCTTCCGCGAGCAGGATCGGCTTTTCGCCAACCTTCGGGATCACCCAGAACTTGCCGGTCTTCCAACTGCTGACGAAGAGCCGGCCATGAAAGTCCCAGGCCAGACCGTCGCCGCCTTCGAAACCTTCGGAAATTTTCTCGGAGGAACGGTCCGCCAGTTTGATTCGATACAGGTCGCCGGAGCCGAAATCGAGCAACAACAAATGCGAGGCCCCGTCGAGGGCCAAGCCGTTGGGCGTGTTAATAGTCGGAAGGTTCTTTTCGTTCACCACCACGCTCACGAGACCTTGCGGCGTGATGCGATAAACCGCGCCGCCTTTGCCCTTGGCGCCCGAATCGCTGACGTAGACCATGCCGCTTTCCTGATCGACAGCCACGTCGTTCAAGAAGATCGGCTCAGTCGGGAACGCCGACGCGGGGGCGAACAGCGTTGCCTTGCCCGTGTCGTCGATCCGCCAGACCTTCTTGTTATCGGTGACGTAAAGGAACTTCTGGTAGGCCGCGATTCCCTTGGGGTCGTCGAGGCCGGTGTGGAAGGGAACCGCTTTACCCTTCTCGATGACCATGATCGCGCCGTCGCCGTCTTTGTCGAACTCGCCGATCGTGCTGACATAAATCTTGCCGCCCCAAAGGGCGACCGACTCGGGGTTTTTCAACCCTTCTATCAGCGGTTTCGGCGGCGGATCCGCCGCAAAAAGGGGAGATGCCGCAAGCACCAATAACGCCGCCAGGGAATGAATCTTCATGACGCGGATTCCTTAGGGAGGGGAGATACGTTGGGCTATTGTCGCGGCTAATGGACGAAGTTCAACGGGGGGCGATTCGATTCGGCGGGTGGTGGAAAAAGAGGAGCCTCGCGCGAAGACGCAAGGACGCCAAGAAAGACGAAGGACTCACCATGATACCGCCATCTCTCTTTGCGCCTTCGCGTCTCTGCGCGCGATCGTTTTTGATTTCTAGTTAAATCGAATCGAGCCCTAATCCGTTCATCCCTCCTGTCTTAACCAGATTTCCAACTTGGGTCTCTTTCAGCTGGTCGCATGCCTAAATCCCATTTTTATCAACCTTCCGATTGCTCGTTGCGGACTCGGCGTATAGGTTAGTGGAGAGAAATGGAATGTGGTGGGACGAAGTGGGAAAATGATGCCCACGAGGAAAACCCTCTGGGCGATGCATCATGCTCCTGACGGGAACCTACCCGAGAACCGTCGATGAGAAGAGCCGGCTGGTGTTGCCGAAACGGGTTCGCGAACTCATGAACGAGCCAGCAATCCTGTTCGTAACCCCTGGGCCGGACAAGAGTTTGTGGTTATACACCGAGGCGGAACTGGAACGACTGGCGGCCCGGCTGGATCAATCGCCCGCGACCGATGCCGAGGCCCGCGTGTTCCGCCGGTTGTACTTCGCCCAGACGGAAACGGTCGATCTCGATAAGACCGGCCGGTTGCTGATTCCGGAACGCCTGGCCCAATTCGCTGGGCTGCAAAAAGAGGTGGTTCTGATCGGCGTCCGCGATCATCTGGAATTGTGGGACGCGACCCGGTGGACGAGCTTCGTGAACGATCACGCGGCCCAGTTCGACCAGATCGCGGAGAAGGCATTCGAGAAGTGATGCGGCAGGTGGGGTTCGGAGTGCGGAAAGATTCCCGCACGACTGAAACGGATTTTGACTCCGTGCTCCACCTCCCGCATCCCGTGCAATGAGGAATCCCGAGCTTACCTCGACTCCTCCAGAAACGCGGCGCTTTCCCGGCGCCGCGTTTCGTTTTGGTGTTAGCCCGACGCGCTAGCGAGGGATACGGCTAACAGGAAACTCACTCCGCCGAAGCCACATCCTCATCATCCCCCACCTCGTTCTTCATGACTTCCCGCAGCAACACTGTCGCGTAACACCCGGCGGGCAGTGTGAACGTCAACCGCAACCCTTCCGGTTCCCAGACGGCCGTCAATTCATCGGGATACACCAAATTATGCCGTCGCGTGCCCATCAGGAGTTTGCCGAAGCCATCGAACGCACTGCGGGCGATGCCTGATTCTTCGAGGATTTTCGCTTCCCGCTCGGCGTTCCACGGGCACATCCTCGGCAGTGAACATTCCACCGACGGGCCATTTGGCCATCACGTCGCCGGGCAGGACTTTGCGGAACAAGCCGTCGGCCATTCGTCGCGAAAGAACCAGGTTGAAAAGCACCGACTGCACGGCCGACAAGGCGAGCTTGCGCAGAAACGGCGCGAGCCGGCGGCCGCCTTCATTTTTCAAAAGCTTCAGGCCGAGATCGACCGTTTCCCCTTCCCTGCCGAAGCGTTGCGGACCGTAGAAGTTCGGCATCCCCTCGGTTTTCAGGCGTTCGAGGATCGCGTTCGCGGCCGCTTCCCCGGCTCGATCGGCATCGCGGATGAGAATGCGAAAGCGATTTCCCTTCAAATGGCCCGCCCGCAGCTTATTACCGTGCCGGCCGCTGCGAATGAGATGGATGCCGTCGCCCTCGAGATCGGCCAGGCGCGACTCCGCGCTCGCGGGGACGGACACATATTGCCGGGTGATCGCATGGCGATCTTTCAAACCCGCGGTGCCGACTTCACCGTTGGGTATGCCCAGCCGCCGGGCCACCTGGCGAGCGAAAAACTCCGCGCCCATCCCCTTTTTTTCGATCCACAGGAACAGGTGCTCCCCTTCGCCCGAGGGCTCGTACGCGGGAATTTCCTCGACTTCGAAGTCCTCGGGGGCCGTTTTGATTCGGCCGCCAACGCCCTTGATTTCGGCCGTTAAACAGGGGGGATGCCGGGAGACAACGATGAAGACGATCAAGACCCTGCTGGCCGCCCTGGTGATTTCCTTCTTCAGCCTCGGCGGTGCCCAGGCTCAGACCAAACCGGCGACGGCCCTGTCCGAAACCGAACTGAAGGAAAAGTTGGAATCGCTCGGCCATGATGTGAAGCCCGTCGCCTTGAACAACAATCGGACCGGTTACTACATCGACGTGACCTTCAAGGGACAGAAAGCTTCGATGTTCGTGCAGGTCAGCCCCAGTGGGTCTTATGTCTGGGGAACGCTCGACCTTGCCGACCTCAAACCTGAGCATGCGGCTGAAGGAGCCCGGTTGTTCAAGCTCCTCCAGTTGAATCAAGCGGAAGGTCCGAATCACTTCTATGTGACACCGGACGGCAAGCGGCTCTGCATAACCCGCGGCCTGTTCAACAAGAGCTTGACCACGAAGGAACTCCGCGAGCACATCGATGGGCTCCTCGGTGCGGCAACTGCCACGGTCGATCACTGGAACGTCACGACTTGGACCGCCCCGCCCGCCGTCGGCCGGATGGACAAGTAAGCAATCGCCAACAACCCCGGGGAGGATGTCCCTCCCCGGTTTTCATACCAACCTAACTTTTCATTCAAACAACCTTGTAGGAGAATCAACATGTTCCGTTCCAAGATGCTGGCTGCCGCGATCGTATCCCTTGGCTTGCTCTCCGGCTTGCGAGCCGAGACAAAGCCCGAAGAGACCAACAACAACCCGCCGGTGGTGGTGAAGACTGAAACGAAGCCGCTCGCCCCTGGCGTTGTCGATAACGCGAAGCTCAAGGAAATGCTCGAAACGCTCGGTTACGACGTCAGGGAATCGAAGAGCGGGTCGACAACGTACTACTGGATTCAAAAATCGGCGGACGGCCTGGACTTCAGCCTGGCCTTCTCGCTGGGCGGCACACAGGAAAAGATCTTTACCCACGTGACTCTCGCCAACTTTACGGACAAACAACTGGCGAAGTCGGACCGCATGGTCAAGTTGTTGAACCTGAACGACATGATCGGCCCTTGCTACTTCTTGATCAACCCTAAGACCAAGCAACTTTACTTGACTCGGGTTTGCGAAAACCGTGGGATGACCCCCCGGATACTCAAGGATCACATCGGAAGCATCGTGGATCGGGCTGCAGAGACGAAAGAACACTGGATGGCGAGTAAGTGGTAAGGCATCACAACCCCCGGATCGAATCCGGGGGTGATTTTGTTGAAAGATGAGTCGAGCCGCTTGCGGCTTCGCGCTCGCGCGAAGCCGCAAGCGG
>JAIOQJ010000004.1:4979-14992 GCA_021413475.1 Planctomycetota bacterium
CCGCAAGCGGCTCTCAATAAAATAAGTATTCACTCCAAAAGAATAAGGGATCGGTCCCATGTCACGCGATGAACAGCTGGCGGCGTTGCTCGAAAAGTGGGAGGAGGCCTCGACGCACGGGCACTCTTTCACGCCCGAGGATCTCTGTCGCGAATGCCCCGACCTTCTCAACGATTTTCGCCAACTTCTGGGCCAGCTTGGACCCATCCAGGCCATTCTGCAAGGCGACGGCATCGGCGATGTGCCGGCCGACGAATACTTGCCCGAGATCGACGCCGGCCGCTACAAGCCCGTGAGCTATCACGCCAAGGGCGGGCTCGGCATGGTCTTCCTGGCCGAGGATAGCGAGATCGGCCGCGGCGTTGCTCTCAAGTGCATGCAGCAACTCGCGGCGACCGATTCGAGCTCCCGCCGCCGGTTTCTTGCCGAGGCCGAGATCACCGGCAAGCTGGAACATCCGGGCGTCGTCCCGGTCTACGGTCTGGGCCAGGACCCGCACGGCAAGCCGTATTACGCGATGCGCTTTATCCACGGTGAAACGCTCGGCGACGCCATCGAGCGTTTCCACCAAAACACGTCACTGAACGAGAGCGAACGCAACGTCGAGCAGCGGCGGTTGCTTCGCCATTTCATCGCGGTGTGCGAGACGATGGCCTACGCCCACGATCGCGGCGTGATCCATCGCGATTTGAAGCCGGCGAACATCATGATCGGGCCCTATGGCGAAACGCTCGTGGTTGACTGGGGGCTCGCGAAACAGGTCGCCGTTCGGAATGCGGATGAAACCGCCACGAAGAGTGCCGCGACCGCCCATTCGGGGCCCTTGACCGAGGCCGCGCACAATTCCGGCGCTCAAGTCGATCCCACGGTGATGGGCCACGCCAAGGGCACGCCGATGTTCATGAGCCCCGAGCAGGCGCGCGGCGAGTGGGACAACGTTGGCCCTGCCAGCGATGTCTACAGCCTTGGTTCAACCCTGTTCGTGTTGCTATCGGGCAAGAAGCCTTACGGGGGTCGTAACGCTTTTGAAGTGATGGACCACGTGAAAATGGGGGCGTGCTTCACTCCGCGCGCTCTGAATGCCGCGGTGCCGAAGGCTCTGGACGCCGTCTGCCGCAAGGCGATGGCCGCCCATATCGGGGAACGCTACGCCAGTGCGCGCGATCTGGCCCGCGACCTGGAACGCTGGCTCGCGGATGAACCGGTCTCGGCCTATCGCGAACCGTTCCTCGTGCGCACGCGCCGCTGGTTGAAACGGCATCGAACACTGGTGACATCATCGGTGGCGGTCGCCATCGTCGCGTTCACGGCCCTGGGTGCCCTGGCCGTCCAGCAACGGCGACAGAACGAGGCACTCGCCGTCAAAAATCAGGAACTTCAAACGTCGAACGAGAAGGTCGAGAAAAACTTCGGCTTTGCCCGCCAGGCCGTCCGCGAGATGGTGCAACAGGCGATTGGCAATCCGCTTTTGCGCAAGCCGGGGCTGGTTCGTTATCAAGAAATGCTCCTGAAATCAGCCCGCGACTACTATGTGAACTTTCTCTCCACCCAGAAGTCGGACGATCCCGAAGTCGCGGAAGAGATGGCCCAAGCCCATTTCTACGTGGCTGTCATTTCCCAGGAAACCGGAGTGATGGCGGAAGCACGCTCCGAATTTGCCAAGTCGCTCGCCATCATGGAGAAGCTGCCCGAGGCGCGGGCAAGTACAACTGAAAATCGCGTGATGCGCGCGACCATCTTGGTCCGGCTCGGCCTGCTCGAATGCGATCGCGGCGAAGCAACGGGCTTCGATCGGCTGAATCAAGGCTTGGCGGTTTTGCAGCAAATTGGCAAGGAAAACCCGGACGATCCCGCGTTTCCGTTGTCGGAGGCGACTTTCCTCACCGAAGCCGCATCTCGCTACGATCTGGCGGGGCGCCAAGACGACGCGGTCGCGGCGATCGATCGATGCCAGGCAATCTTCGAAGCCATACGAAAATCGACCAATAAGATGTCGCTCGAATTCAAGGCAATCACTGCCGGCCAGCTAGCGGATCTCGCGGGACTGATGTTTCGGGCCGGCAAAATTCAAAAGGCGATCGCCTTCTCGGATCAGTCCGGACGGATCATCGAAGAATTACGCGGTAAAGACCTCGATCCCGCCTACTTTCGGTATGTCGATTGGATTGTCGGCATCGCTCGCTCCGAAGTGTTGACCGGCATCGGCAAATATGACGAGGCCATTGACCTCTGTGAGAGAGCGTGCGCGGGGTTGCATCCCATGCTCCTGGCAAACCCGGAACTGGTCGAGTCGCAGGTGGTATTCGGCCGTGCCAGCTTCGCCGCGGGACAAGCCTACCGCGAGAAAGGCCTCAACGACAAGGCGGTGCCCCACTTCGTGGCCGCCCGCGACGCCTACGCCGCCCTCGTCAAACTCAATCCCGATCATCGTGAGTTTCGGCAGCAACTGGGCAGCAACTGCCAAAACCTCAGCGTGGCCTTGCGCGACCTTGGAAAACTCGAGGAATCGAATCGCTTTTTGAAGGAAGCGCGCGAGCACACCACTTATTTACTCGAGCTCGATCCTAACCATCGCCTGTATCGATTCAATCAGGCAACGATCGAAATTACCGCGGCCGTCACACATCTAAAGAGCAAGAATGACGCCGCGGCGATGCCCTTCCTGGAAAAGGCAAAAGAGATCACGACGAAACTCCTGGAAGAGGATAAAAGCAGTTCCCTGGCCCGCAAGATACACGGCATGGTCCTGCGGAATTTGGGGATCATCCAGAACATCATGAGCAAGGACGAGGAGAGCCTGCGCACGCTGGAACAGGCATGCGAGATCTTCGACAAGCTGTCCACGGAAAATCCCGACATTCCCTCCTATGCCACCGACCGCGATCTTTCGCGAATGGCGCTGGCGAACGCGCTTACCACCTCGGCCGCTACCCTGTGGGGCGACAAGAAGAAAGAAAAGACCTACTTTGGCTACATCGAGCGCGCCCAGTCGATGCTAGAACCGCTCGCGAAGGCCCATCCGCTCAACCCCATGTTCACTGAGGTCCACTCGCGCAATCTATTTCTCCACTGCCTGTTCTTGCGAGAACACGGGGTCGAGGCCTTCGGGAACCAGGAATACGCAAAGGCGCTCCCTTATTTCGAGCGGGCGTTCCCCCTGTCGCGGAAAATGGCGGCGGCCACCCTGTACGACGCGGACCAGAAGACGCTACGGAAGAACATCCTGCTCGGCATGGCATTGGTTGCTAAGCACCGCGGCGATCAACTCGATCCCGCCAAACCGGCCGAACGCCTGGAACGCAAACGCCTCAGCCAGCTCGGTGTCGATGCGATCAAGGAAGTCGATCCCGAGATCCGCAACGCGGTCGATGTCGCCGCACTATTGCGCGTTTTGGAGGTCCGTGCCGAAGAGGGGAAATGAAAATGTGCGGCCTGAGTCGCTAACGGGCATCACTTCTTCGGCTGAATCGTCCCGTTGAAAATGGCGGGATCAAATGGGTCCTTGGCTTCCGCCTGTGGTTCGGGATTCGGTCGCGATGTGCTTGTTTCACCAAACTTTGTAGTTGTCACCGGAATCGGCTTGGGTTGTTCCGCGATCACCGGTGTGACGACCGGGACCGGCGTCGGCGGATCGATCGGCGGCACGGCCGCATGCACCCACGCTTCCAAATTTTGGAAAGCGGGAGACTGGCGATCGCGCATCGACGGCTGCACGGCCTTGCCGTGTGCCGTGATCGACTTCAGCAGCACGGGGCTGGCGTCGAGATCGTCGCGCTTCACTTGTCGCAGGACGGCGCTCAGATTCAGCAGGGTCGCCTTGCGGTCGCTGGCATCGATGACTCGGGTGAGTTGGAAAGGCACTTCGTCGTTCGAGACATGGCACCGAGCACAGAGATTCATCAAGATCGGCTGCACCTTGGCGACGAACTGGCCGAAGGTTTCGCGGTTGAAATCAAGCGGCTCGACCTCGACGACTCTTACGGGCTTCACTTGAACCTTCGCGGGGGCGGAAATCGCGACCGCCGGCGACTTCTTCAATTCACGCAAGCCCAGGAGTAGCGTTCGCACTTGTGGGTCTTCGGGGCGATAGCGATGCAATTCCTCGGTCTCTCGCAAGGCTTCGTCGCGATAGCCATTTTGAAGACACCAACGCACGAGTCGGAGCCGATCGTCGAAGTCACGTAGATTGCAACGCTCGCGCATCGCGCGATAGGCCTGATCGCGATCGGCCACGACCGCGACGACTCGGAGCGCGGGAATCGCCGTCTTGCCCATCCCCCGGCGAATGACGTAGTCCGTTCCGTCACGCTGAACTTCGCCTTCAATGAGTTGATCGTTGTCCAGAATGAGAATCTTGCCGGTCGAAGCAAGGGGCGTGGCGGCCGTGAGGACCCCGGCGGCCCATCCAAGCAACAGAAATGGGATGGTGATTTTCATGATCGCGTGTGTTAGCGACCAACGCGGGATCTGTCAATCACAAGGTAACGCCTCCCCAGGGTAGCCTGCAAAGCCAGGCAACCCTGGGTGTTTTTACCCCGAAGGGGGTTGCATCTCGAAGCCCATGGTTGCCCGGCTTTGCGGGCTACTCTGGGGACACTGCCTGGCTACTTCTTGCCGCTCTTCTCCCGGGCGGCCTTATCCGCTTCATATTTGGCGATCAGCGCCGCGTTCAGCCGCTCGGCCGGAGTACCCTTGCCGGCGGCGAACAACTTGGCGTAATCAATGGTGGTGTATTTCAGCCCATCCATGTCCGAGGTGTATAGCAGGCCGACGTTCGGCTTCTCCCGCAGCCAGGCGAGCATCGCCTTCGGCACCTCACTCTTGCAACTCTCCGCGAACACCACCGGGAACTTCATCCCCAGCTCCTCGCCCGCGGCGCGGATCACCGACAGGTAAACCGCCTTCGGCACCCCGGCGTACTCCCGCCCCACCGCCCGTGGGGTTCCTTTCGCCACCGCCACCGCGTCCGCGATCAGCTTCGGCCCGACGAGGTCGAGCAGTAATCCGTCGGTAGCGGTCAGGGGCAGGCTAGCCGCCCCGGTGTCCTCGACGACCGACACCGCCGACGACTCCGGCGCGGCCAAGCCCATCTCCTTGTCCGCCAGGAGGGTCGGGGTTTCGTCCTTGTTGTTGCCCAGGAAGGGGTTCAGGCCGTTGTCCTTGTCGAGCAGTTGGTCCTTGTCGAGCGTTTGGTCCTTGTCGAGCGCGGCGATCACCTTCGCCCAGGCGGCGCGGGCGTTGGCCCGCCGCTTCAGGTCGGCGGTCACGGTTGCCAGCACCTTCGCCTGGTCTGCCGGTTCATAGTGTCGGGTAAGCATCGGCGTCAGCACCTCGGTGCCGTTCCCGTGCGACTTGGTGACGAGCAGATAGGTGTGCTTGTCGGCCGGGAACACGCCGCGGACGGCCACCAGCGCGGCCGCCAGCCCCTGCGGTGTGGCGAGCGGGTTGGCCGCCAGCACCGGCGAGGCGAACCGCGGCAGGGCGAGCTTGCCCGTCCGATACTTGCCGCCTTCCGCCCCGGCCGGCAGGTAGAGGAACTCCCCCTTCACCGCGAGCGCGTTCGTGAACACCGCCACCGCGAACGGCTTGGCGTCGGCCACCGCCGCGGCGCGGATCGCTTCCACCTCAGCGTCCACGGTGGCGACGAATGTCTTGGTGTCCGAGAGCAACCGATCGCCGAGTTTCTTTGCGGCGGGGTCGTCGGACTTGTCCAGCCAGCCGGCTAGCCGCTTCAGGTTGTCTGTCGCCGGCGTCTCGTTGGCGTAGTACACGAGTACCGGCGGGCGGGTACCGGCCAGCTTCAACTCGGCCGCCGCCTCCGGGCTGATGGTGTCGGGTTTATTCAAGTCCTGAGCGAACAAGGGGGAGCTAACGAGGATCGCTGCGATGAATAGGTAGTTGCGCATGGAGTACCCTAAAATTAAGAAGGATATCCGGCACACTCCGCCTCAAACGACTTGGCGTAACGCCAGCGACAATGCTGGGGGAGCAGCAGGATAGACTTCGGTCGAAATGAACCGCTCCGCCTAAACCACTATGGCGATTGAATCGCGAAGGCGGTCTCCAGAGGTGCAATCTAGCGGTCGGCGGGCTCGGCTGGCAAGCGATTTGGGGCCTTTTTCTTCACCTCGGAAGCAAAAAATCCACTCGAGGGTAGCCTGCAAAGTCAGGCAACCCTGGGCTTCGGGATATAACCTCTTCGAGGTAGATAACCAAGAACGCGAGGAGGTCGAGCCCGTCATTTTGTTGAGACGTCGCTCTTTTCCAAATGGCGAGCCGGGTTGCGTAAGCTCCCGGAGGAATTCTGAGCGACAAAGTACTCCGGCCCCTCACGGGAGCCGGCTCGCCCAGAAAAGCGTTTGCCGAACCATCCCGGTGCATGCGAAAGTTAGGGGAAATGCGAAATAGAAAAGCGGGTCGGGTTCGGTTCGTTAAAAAAGGTGCCTGTCCCGTTTTCATTTTCCGCAACCTCAACGACCATGTGTTCTCGTGCCACGCCGCCGCTTGCAAGAAGCACGGCGACATCATCGACCTCTGGGCCGCCCTGCACCAACAGTCGCCCCGCCAAGCGGCCTTAGACCTGGCGAGAACGTTCAACCTGGAACCTGCCCCCCAAACCAGAACAGAGAAGAGGCACGGTTGAAGCACGGTTAACTTGAAAGTCGCACAACGCATCCACATGTCAGAATGCGTCGATGTGTAGCGCTGCGCGCCAAGATGGTGTTGGACGCGAAGAAAATTCAAGAAACCGTACCGTCATCACTTAGACGAGACTTGACATTAATCGTTACATCTGCAGCGCCTGGTTCGGCGTCTTGGCCCCGCAGCGCCGCCCGCACCTCCATGAGGATCAGGCCGAGCATGTTCCGCCCGCTGCCGTCCGCCCCGCACCCCCAGTAGTAGTCGCCGGGGGCGTTCTCCACCAGCTCCTCGCCGCCGGTGCCGAGCAGCACCGCCCGGATGTCGGCGTGCGCCTCGAACTTCCGCCGCACCGCCGCCCGCATCACGTCGTCCTTGACCGCCTCCCAGTCCGCCCGCAGCGGCACCGCCCTGCTCCGGCCCCGCTCGGCCGCTTCCTTCGGAGTGCGGGCGCGGGCGACTTGCTCCTCGTGCTCAGTGCCGGCGAACTTCTGGGCCTGGAAGTAGTGCTCGGCAGTGGGCCAGTACCGCCCGCCCAACTCGAACCCGTGGCGGGAGAAGTTAGAGAAGCACCCGTAGGCATCGGTCGTGGTGTAGAAGTAGACCGGCATCCGTCCTCCGATCGGCCCTCCGCCGCCGAACGACTGCCTTCACCTGCCGGGCCGCCTGCACGGCGCGGTGTCGCGCAAAACCAGAATGGCGGCCCGGTCAGGTGCAAGGCTTTGTTCGCTGGCGACCCTCACTGCCGGATTTTGGAAAGCCCGAGCTTGCCAACAGAATGGTCGATCCAGCGCTGAAACATCTCTGCCAGTTTGTTGCTTTCGATTCCGCCAATCAGCCGCTGACATAGTTCAATGTACTCTGGGCACCACGCGCGGCCGTCTTCCTGATACAAATCGATCGCCTGGAGCGCATGCGATTTGGCATCATCGAATCGGCCCATTCGCGCTTCGCAAAAAGCCATATCAAGATTCAAATGGTGCCGCGATGCCCAACTCTCGCGCTTCAAGCATTCCAGCAAACCGGCAACCGATTTCGTCGCATCGAAAAACGGCAACGCTTGCGTCTGGGCCATGTTGACCACTTTGGCCATCGACGCATCGGCTCCGACGTGCGTCTTTGCCGGCAGCCAAGCCTCTGCACTGTTCGCCCTCTTGAGTCTCGCTCCAGGCTGCAAGATCAAATAGTCACGCGGGCAAAAGAGGGAGAGCGATGCGTAATTGACGCAGAAGCCCTTGCTGCCGTGTGCCTCTAACTGCAAGTCGAAAAACTGCAAGATGTCATCCTGAATCCTTGCGATGAGCCGGCTGGTTTTGCGTCGGAAACCAAGCAACCGAAGTACAGGAATTAGGATGCTTGTCGTGGCAGCCGTCAACGGATCGGATGATCGGGCTGCCATCAAGTAATCCCTCGCAGTGGCCAAGCCGGCGAACGCAAAAGCTCACCCGCGGCGGCCGCTGGCGAGACATTGTACCCTGAGAAACCGTGATGCGGCCGCCGTCGGCGTGCAGCGACTTGTTCGGCGTGTCCTTCAGCCTACGTCTCAACAACCAATTGATACATACAGATCGCCCGGACTACAGCTACCGACAAGCGCACGGACCAAGCGTGATCCGCCTCCGGGAAACTCGCCTGCACAAGTTCCAGCACTTCGCCGCGCGTCTCGAAGCAGAGCCAGCACCATTCGTCGTCGGGACACTTCCAGGTTGTCACCCGGCTCTCACCCTGGTCGTACTCCACTATCTCCCAGGTGAGGCCGTCCCGCCACAGCGACTCGCGGAACCACCGCAACATATGCTCACGATGGACGAAGTCGGACCAGCTGACCGCGTCCCATCCCGGCGGATTCAGATTGAGTTGCCAACCGTCCGCCATCGCCACAATCTCCGCCGCCGAACGGTACGCGTAAGCTGCAAGGCCGGCTGCAACAGCTTACGAACTCGAAAAGCCATGGTGCCGGCCTTGTCAGCTTGACGCAGTGGTTCGGCACGACCTCGTGTGACCCGCCGACATTACGCCACGGTTCTGTCATCGCTTCCGCCCGCCGTCATGCGTGATCGCCCGCCAACGGCGTTTCCCGCCGCGATGCTCGTAGTGGCCGCCACTGGTGAGCCAGGCTAACCGCTCCTCCGAGGTCATGCGGGCGCCTGCTGCGGCCTGCTCATGTGACAGCATCCGCATCTCGCGGCCACAGCAGCACGGAATCGGGAGCGGCGACGGAGCCGGCGCTGCCGGTGCCCGACGGACTCCGCCGCAGACAAGGCAAGCGAATGTACGCTTCCGACGCTGGATTGCTCCTGGTTCAACCATCGCGGTGTGGCCTCCCGCTGCCGAACGACTTGCTCAGCAGCGGCGGCCGCGCTGAGCGACATTGAAGTTTCAAGAAGCAGAATCGCGGCCGCCGTCTGCTGCAGCTTTTTGTTCGGCGATGAACCGCAAATACCGCTTTCTCTCCGCACTCTTCATTGGCTTACTTTCAAACGTCTTTCCAACCATGTCGTTATCCGGCACGATCCAGTTGAGGCAGACAAGCGTGACGGCTGTTGCGTGCTTCTGTGGCAAGACGGCGAGGACAACGCATTCAAATGGTGAACCGCGATCAATGATGCGAATTACCTCTCCCGGAAGAATAGCTCCATCGATCGGTTCGACATCGATCTCGCAACTGTACAACCCGGAGCATCGCGTGGTGATTACGGAGAACCTTGCCACAACCGCGTCCTCCGTCGCCGAACGTTAAGGATAAGCTGCCGGGGCCGCCTGCAAGAACTTCATGCCGCGCGAAGCCAGGATGCGGCCCCGGTCAGCTTGATCCGCTGGTTCGCCGGCTATCCCCCCGGCTCACCCAATATCCTATCCATTTCCTCCCACAACTCGTCACATAGCCCAGGTCGATACGCGGCCTGACGAAATGCCAAATGCTCACGCCGGTACATGTCCAACTTCGAACCCGATCCACCGCGCGCCGACATTTGCAGATTGGCAAGCCGATCCGCCGCTTTCACGACGAGGGCCATTTCATTGTCGCTTGTAACGGCTGAGAGTTTTGCGTTGGTGCGAACCTTCCGTTCCTTACGATTGGCTCCTTTCTCGTCCGTGACCAGCGCCACGCAATCTGCTATGCGGTCGCCAAACTCCTCCTGGACTTTTTGGACCGAGACGTCTGTATCTTCGACGACATCGTGAAGGTAACCCGCGATTTGCGCATGGTCGCCAAAGGGGGCGAGCAACGCGACCACCGCATCGAGGTGAAAGACGTATGGCTGATCGCCGTACATCTGGTCCCCATGTGCGGCGATTGCGAAAGATCGGGCACGAGTTAACGTTTCAAGCATACCGTTACCTCAGCCGGCGAAAATGGAGTTAAGTTGCGC
>JAIOQJ010000777.1 GCA_021413475.1 Planctomycetota bacterium
TTTCTTCGACATGAGCCAGATTCCTTTCCGTCCGAAGCGTATTCGGTTGGCTGTTCAGGGAATCTGGCTCCTTTCGCATATCCTCCAATTTCTGTAACTACCGACTTTTCAAGGCGAAAATTCCGTCACGGCGTTGCCCAACGGGGCGCAAGAAACGGAGCGAACCAATGCCTCAATCCCTGTCGGCGATCTATGTGCATCTCATCTTTAGCACCAAGAACCGGGAACGGTTGATTCATCCGGAAATCGAAGAGGACTTGCGAAAATATCTTGCCGGCATCTTGAGAAAGCTCGATTCACCGATGATTTGCAGCGGCGGTGTCGAAGATCACATCCACATCCTTTTTCGACTAGGTCGGCGACAATCGATTTCAGAAATCGTCGAGGAACTCAAGACAGGCTCGTCCAAATGGATGAAGGAACAAGGCCCCGAGTGCGCGAAATTCTATTGGCAGAACGGATACGGTGCGTTTTCGGTCAGTCAATCCGGAATCGAGGAAGTGAAAAAGCACATCGCCAATCAAAGGAAACATCATCGGCGACGGACGTTGCAGGAAGAATTTCGAGCGTTTTTGAAGAAGTACGAGATCGAATTCGATGAGCGATATGTCTGGGACTGACGGGTTCTCTCGCCCCTTCGGGGCATCGAAGAAGGGGTAAACGGCGTTTCCCAGGGCGTTGCCCTGGGCTTTAACATGACGCTCCTTCGGAGCTAAAGGCAGGGTGATTGGTAGGTGCTGAGACCCGCTAAAGCGGGTCACTACGAACGAGGAATCGCGTCGGTTTGAGGCGCAGCCTTGCTCGAGTATTTATTCCCAACTGCCGCTCAGACGAAACCTAACTCCCCCGCACGGTCTGCACATACGCCTCGAAATTCGTCACCGGCGTGCTCTTGTCGCATCCGTGATTCAAGTTCACGATATGCCGATGGCCGCCGCCTTCTTGAAGGCACTTCTTCGTCGCCGCGATCACCTCGTCGCGCGTCCCCCTGGCCAGTATCTCCTCGTCGACATTCCCCTGAAAAACCAGATTCGGATAGTCGCGCCTCGCGGCGGCCAGGTCGTGACATCGTCCCAGGCTGATCACATCGGCACCAGTCGCCGTTAGGCGATCGAGATACGGGCATTCCTTGACGAACATCACACGCGGCACGCCCGTCGCCCCGGCCAGGATCTCGCGGTGGTACGGTTGGGCCCAGTTGTCGTATTCGGGCAACGTCAACTCCCCGGCCCAGGAGTCGAAGAGTTGGTAAAATTCGGCCCCTTCCTTAATGAGCGTGTTCAGAAAGCCGATGGTCGCTTTCGAAAGTCGATCGAGCAAACCGCGCCAGACGTCTGGATGCTCGGCGGCGAACTGGCGAGTCTGGTCCATATTTTTGCCGGTGCCGATGCAATACGCGGCCACCGTGAACGGTGCTCCCGCGAAGACGAGGACGGGAAGCTCTCCCTTCAATTCCGACTTCACCTTTTTCAGCAAATCGATGATATGCCGATACGTTTCGGGATCGGGATTCGGGTTGAGGCGTTCCAGATCGGCCTTCGTGCGGATCGGCCGATCGGGGACCGGGCCTCGCAACGGCTTCAATTCAAAGGGAAGCCCCATCGAGAACGGCAGCGTCGTGATGTCGTAGAAGAGGATGATGCCATCCACACCGAATCGCTTCGGAGCCAACGACGCCTCGGCCGCTTTATCGACCTGAGCCGAGAATTCGAAGAAGCTCAAGCCGGAGCGGATGCGATTGAACTCGGGATCCCAACGGCCGGCCTGGCGCATAGCCCAGACCGGAGGCCGTTCGACGGTCTCACCAAGAGCGGCCCGAAGTAGCAGATGTCGAGGATTCATATGCGATCCGGTTTGATTCCCACGTAGAGAGTCGCGATCCCGAAGGTGAACGGCTTGAACCAAACGTTGGCCAGGCCGTGATGCCGAAGCCGCTCGGCCAAGGCCTCGCCGTCGGGAAATTCGAGGACGCTTTCCGGGAGGTAACGATACGCCGATTGCCGGCTGCGCGAGAACATTTGGCCAATCAGCGGCAACAAAAAGCGGAAATAGAGGCGATACATTCGACCGAAGAACCAGTGCCGCGGCTTCGAAAATTCGAGGATGGCAAGCCTACCGCCGGGTTGCAGCACCCGCACCATCTCGGCGATTCCCTTCTCGGTATCGGTCACATTTCGCAGGCCAAACGCGACGCAGGCGATCTCGAAACTCTGGTCCGCGAACGGCAACTGCTGGGCGTCGGCTTCGATGAACTGGATCGGCGACGCGGCGGCGTATTTCTCGTGCTTTCGCACGCCACGCACGAGCATTTCCGCGCAGAAATCGGCCGCGATGATCGGTGTCTTACCGCCACAAACGCGATCGTAAGCGAACGCCAAGTCGCCCGTGCCCGTGCAGAGATCGAGGATCGGCCCGCCGGTCAGACTCGGCACCAGCCGGGTCACTCGCTTCCGCCAAACCTTGTCGATGTTAAGGCTGAGCAGGTGATTCAGCAGATCGTACGTCGGCGCAATCTCCGCGAACATGCCGCGGATTCGGCTTTCTTTCTTATCGAGTGACACGCTTGGCAACGGCTTTCCCCGGCAGGTAGGATCATCCTCTATCATTCTTACCGAAAAGACGACGTGGGCGACAACAAGCAAGCGACATATTCTGTTCATCAACCGCCAACCGAAGACGTTAATCCAGGGTGCCCCATGCTCGAACGAACGAAATTCTTGATCAAAGAGCATGTCACCTACATCAAGACCACCGATACCTACGACATCAAGGACCCCGAGACCGAAACCCTCATCGGCCAAGCGAAAGAGGTGCCCGGATCACTCGTGGCCGCGCTTCGTTGGGTTATTAGCAAGAATTTCATGCCGACGACGGTTGAAATTCGTGATACCAGTGACGAGTTGCAATTCACGCTTCGACGTGGATGGTATTTGTTTCGCGCCCGCATCGAAGTGAAAGACGCCCAAGGTGAACTGATTGGCTATTTCCGCAGCAAAATCATGACTCTGGGCGGCGCGTTCGAAGTCTACACCAAAGACAACGCGTTGTTCGCACAAGTGCGCGGCGGCAAACGCTGGTTCTTCGATTATCATCTGCACACTCCCGAAGGAATGGAGATCGGTCAGGTTACGAAGAAATTCGGCGGTGTCGTGAAAGAAATTTTCACCTCCGCCGATGCTTTTTTGGTTACGGTAAACGAGAAATTCACCGAACAGAAGGCAGCCAAAATTTTGCTTCTCGCCGCCGCCATCGCGGTGGACATGATTTACAAGGAAGATAAATCCGGCGGCGGTTTTGTTTCCGATCTGGCCGGCGGGTGAATTAGCCGCGGACTCTTTAGCCAGGGATGGAACACGGATCAAAC
>JAIOQJ010000281.1 GCA_021413475.1 Planctomycetota bacterium
GCCCCTTACGGGAGCCGGCTCGCCAAATCACTTCTTCAACAACGGTGTGAGTGCCTCGATCATCACATCGGCCTGGCGCAAGAAGCCGAGGTCGGTCGGGTGCGAGCCGTCAACGGTTCCTTCGCCATCCGTGCCGATCAGCAAATCGCCTTTGAGGTAGTGAAGCCCTTTCACCCCGGCCGCGATCAGCTTGTCGTATTCCGTCTTGAAGGCCGCCCGGCTCGTCAAATTCCGTTGGAGCACCGAATCGATCACCGCCGCCTGGGCGTAGGTGCGGTCCTCGACCAGAAGGATCGGCGTGTCGGGGCGTGCCTTGCGTAGGGCCTGCACCAGCGGAGCCGTGCGCTCAGTGACCGCCTTCGCGTCCATGTTCGGCAGGCAGTCGATGACGTAGACGGCCGCGTCGATTTCCGCCATCAGGTCAACGACGCCGGGATCCATGCGTCCATTGCCGGAGAAGCCCAAGTTCACGACGGCATGTTCGAGTTTACGGCCGATGATGGCGGTGTGAACCATCCCGGGCCGAGAGGCACAGCCGCCCTGGGTGATCGAGGTGCCGTAAAAAATGATCGGCTTGCTCTTCTCCGCGGAACGGGACGGGCCCTTTTCGAGGCCGGCCGTCTTCGGAAGACCAAGTTGCACCGAGGCCGTGCCGTTGTAGAGCGGCAGGTAGAGCATGTACTCACATTTCCCCTTGGGAAGAGCGATATCGAAGAGATTATCAATCTGCTTTGAGGGCCGGCCGTTGGTGAGCCAATGCCAGCGGCCATCCTTGGGATTGCGAACATAGAGATCGACGCCGCTGACGCCGGTCGCGGGCATGTGCGGCATCTCGAGCTTGGCCTTCGTAACGGACCACTTCACTTTCAAGTTCGGCGAATCGGTGACGAAGCGAGCACAAATCCCCGCCGAATCGCGGCTTAGCCCCCAGACGGCCGGCGGCACCTTGCCCTCGGCCCGAGCCGGAAAGCGGTCGTAGGTCGCCTTGGTGTCTTGCCAGGGTTTGCCTTCGAGATCGAGCAGCGTGAGGTCATACCAGAACGTGCCCTTCTCATCCGGTTTGGCTTTGGCGGGGTCGATTGGATTCTGCGCGAGTGCGAAACTCGATGAAACGACCAGGATGAGAAGGGTGAAGAAACGATGCGGCATGAAGAGACTCCTGTGGTGGAAAATCGACCGGTTAGTTAGCCGCGACGCGGAGGCTTTCAGAGCGGAGCGCTTTGACTTTTCGTTATCCGCGAGGTCGTATTCGGGTTAAAGCGTTCCGCTCCGTAAAACCTGCGCGTCGCGGCTAACCGCGTTTTTACTTCAACGCCAACGTCGGCTGCTCGGGTTTCGAAACGAACCTGCGAAGTCGTGAACGTACCGCGCGCGAGCAGCGGCTTAGCCAATCAGTTTCGGGATCAATCAATAACGGACGGCGATCGGAGAGGTTCGGTCGGAAGATCATCATCAGTATGAGCGGCAGATACCAGAGAACATAAACACCTCCCTGGTCGGCGTACCAGAATTGCACACCGATCACCACGGCGGCCGTCTGGGCGATCACCTGGGCTAGGTTCCGCGGCGTCGGCCAGAAGATCGTCAGGATCACGAAGGCCATGTAGAGGATGAAGATCGGCATGCGATATGCCCAGTGCGCTCCGGTCCAGATACTCTCCGTCAGCGGTTGCTTCCAGGCCTGCCAGTCGGCCAGGCTCAGGGCGATGCCGAGATGGCGGCTGATCTCGCCGTGCGACCAGAGCACCACGCCGGTGGCGGATAAACTCACGGCCGTTGCCAACAGGAAGCCCGTGGTGAAACGTGCCGAGCCTCGCCCCCGATAAAAGCCAAACCAGAGCGGGAAAAGCAGCAGTGGAAAGAAAATACTCCCGGCTGCGAGGCCGAGCAGCATGCCGGCTATTATCGGACGCCGATACGCGAAGACGGCCCAAACCAGAAAGACCGCCGGCCAGACGTGATGCACCTGCGACACGTGAAATGCCGTGCAAGGCATAAGGAGATACAAGCAAGCCATGCCCATGCCGGCCGTCGTGTCCTGAAAATGAATCGAGCCGATGAGCACGAGACCTACGAGTACGGCTAAGTGCAAGCCCATGGCGACCGAGCGTTCGATCCAGAATCGCGTGTCGGCAACGTCGAAGGTCGGGATCCCCGACTGATAATTCACTACCGCGGTGGCTCCCTCTTGCACACGGATTAGGGCGATCGGGCCCTTACCAATTTGCTCAATTGGTACATCAGGGATTCGGCGCACGGCGACGACGACCATGCAAATGAAAAGCGTACTCGCCATCCAGGCGAGTCCGGAGAGGTTCAAGTTCGGCGTCAAGGCCGGCCGCTTTTCCAGTGCCAAGTCAAGCAGGCAACGTGCGAACCAATACCCCGAACCGGCGATCAGCCAGGCGTAACCGAAAAGCAGGAGCATCTTGCCGCGGTCGGTCAACTGCGTCTTCACGCTCGCTTCGAAATTGTTGCGATCGGCCGTGTAGAGAAGGGCATGAGCTTCCTGAAGGAGCAGAAAGCCAGGAGTGATCATGAACAGGGTGAAGAGATCCCAATTCCGCAGAGCGAGCAAGCGGTTGAAGCGTAGGAACACCGCAATAGCGAGCATAAGCGACAGGTAGAACCATGTCGCCGCGTTCGGCAGATTGAAGTCGAGGAAGATCGATGCGAGCACGAGCACGCTCCGAATCAAGACTCGCCCGGCTCCGTCCGGAAAAAATCGGCTTGAATGGTGAAAACCGATAGCGAAGCGCGAATCAGAACGTCCCTGCGGAGAGAGGCACAAGCGTCCTATCACTATGGCAAATAGAGGCTTCCGGGTCAAGAGGCTGGATCCGTGCTCCGAAAGCATCACGCTCGGCTTGATCCTTCCTTCTTCGTGGGACGGCCTTGGAAGGTCCTACAAAGTCGCCCGATTTCTACGCCGTATCCCGCAACAAATAAACTCGCTTGAACGACTGGGAAGTCCCCAAATTCCGAGTCTCGACCCAGACGACGACGAACCTCGTCGTCCCGCCGGAGGGGATGCGGACTTCATCGCCATCGGCGTAGGTGACCACATTGGCACCCAGAAAGCGGCTGCAACCATCGCGGATATCGACGGTGTCATCGAGGTCGATGTAATGGGTCCAAGTCAGAAGCCCGGCCAGGCCGCTGCCACGGCCGCGCGGCATGTCGGTCGCTAATTTGCACGCGATGCCGCTTGTGGTTGGCGAGCCCGCTCCGAACGGTCGGCGAATTTCGCACGTGGTCGTCAAGAGATTGGCTGGTATCGACATGGCAGATTCCCCTCATTCAAATTCGCGGTACCCGATAGGGCATCAGCATGCCGCGCACTTCCTTCGGGATCGCGTCGCCGCCACTATTGTTGAAAATTTGGAAGGTATCGCCGAATTTCTGCTGGGCGACGTTCAGAAAATTGCTGCCGCTCTCGGTCTTCACCTGGCGGTACCAGTGGCAAACCAGACGGGCGTACGCTTCCTTGATGTCGTCGGGCACCTGCCCGGTCGCCACGGTGTAGACGACTTGCACGACCCGCGGCGCGGGATAGAAAGGCCCGCCCAGCGACTCGATTGCGCCGCCTTCGAGATGAACGACGTAGGCCGAGGATGCAAGCAGCGTCTCCGAACCGAACGTGTAACCCGGATCAACCTTCACCGAGGTGATCGACGCAACCGGGAAATTCCGCAGGAACACGAACTCGGATCCGCCGGGATGATACTCCGTGAACGTGCCGCCCGCGAAGTCCCGGTCGCACCAGTTCTCGATGAACTTGTCGGCCGAATCTTGCAGAAGGCCCAACAGGGTATCGTCGCCGGAACCGGAGATGCCGAGCCGCGATTTGACGTGAGCGAGGATGTCGAGTGACA
>JAIOQJ010000005.1 GCA_021413475.1 Planctomycetota bacterium
TCGTCAACCGATCATGCGCGCGGATGTCGAGAGCATCCGCGGCGTCCAGTGCGGCGACTTGTTAAGCCAGTTGATGGAGAAAGGCCTCGTGAAAATCGCCGGCCGGCACGATTCGCTCGGCAGACCGGTCCTTTATGGGACTACGAAGAAGTTTTTGCAGGTGTTTGGTCTGAATACGCTGAAGGATCTGCCGGAGGTGGAGCAGTTGAAGGGGTTTGGTCCAAAGTGAGTCGAGACCGACACGGATTTTCAAATCATATTTCTGCTATCTTTCACCCTCCTCGTCTCTAAGAATGACACCTAGTCGTTTCTTATTTCTCACGAATCGGAGCAGGCCATGTGGGTATCCTGGCACGGCGTTCTCCCGGCGGCGACCACTGAATTCAAAGCGGATCATTCGCTCGATTTGCCGGCGACGATGCGGCATCTCGATGCCATGATCAAAGCGGGTGTGCATGGCATGATCATGCTCGGCACCGTCGGCGAGAACTGTTCGCTCGAATACCGCGAAAAGCTAGAAGTTCTCAAGGCGACCGTCGAGCATGTTGCCGGCCGCGTGCCGGTGCTGACCGGCGTGGCCGAGTGTACCACCGCCCTCGCCTGCCGATTTGCCGCCGATGCTCAGAAGATTGGCGTCAACGGCTTGATGATACTTCCCGCGATGGTATACAAATCCGATCCGCGTGAAACGGTCGCCCATTTTCGCTCCGTCGCCAAGGCGAGCGATCTGCCGATCATGATCTACAACAACCCGGTCTCGTATGGCGTCGACGTTTCTCCGGAAATGTTCGCCGACATGGGCGACGAGAAGAACTTCGTTGCCATCAAGGAATCGTCCGAGAACGTGCGACGTATCACTGATCTGAAGAACCGTTGCGGCGAGCGCTATCTCCTCTTCGGCGGCGTCGATGATCTGATACTCGAAAGCATCGTGCTTGGCGTCGTCGGCTGGGTGTCGGGACTCGTCAACGCCTTCCCCGATGAGAACCGCTTGCTCTGGGACCTCGCCATGGCTGGCAAACTTGAGGAAGCACTGAAAGTCTACCGCTGGTACATGCCATTGCTGCATCTCGACACCCGGCCCAAGCTGGTCCAGTGCATCAAATTGGCCAATCAAGAGTGCGGGTTCGGTTCGGAAACGGTGCGAGCGCCTCGACTGACCTTGGCCGGTGCGGAACGCGAAGAAGTGCTGGGCATTATCCGCCAATCGATCGAGACGCGGCCGAAGCGAGGATGACGTCAATGCCCGATCAACCTCGAAAGATCCACGTGATCGATTCGCATACCGGCGGTGAGCCGACGCGGGTCATTACGGCCGGCGGGCCCGACCTGGGGCGTGGTTCCTTAATCGAACGCCGGGCGATTTTTGCCGAGAAGTTCGATGACATTCGCTCCGCCGTGATCAACGAGCCGCGCGGCTCCGACGTGCTGGTTGGCGCTTTGCTTGTCGAACCCACCGATCCGAGTTGCATCGCGGGCGTCCTTTTCTTCAATAACGCCAGCTATCTCGGCATGTGCGGCCACGGCACCATCGGAGTTGCCATGACGCTCGTCTCGATGGGCCGGATTCAGAAACCGGGGACGTATCGCCTGGAAACGCCCGTGGGAATCGTTAGCATCGAGTATCACGGCGGCAACGAGGTCACCATCGAGAACATCCCGAGCTACCGCCACGCCAAGGACGTATCGATCATTGTTGATGGAATTGGCACCATCGTCGGCGACGTCGCCTGGGGCGGAAATTGGTTTTTCCTGGTTGCCGATCATGGCCAAGAACTTGAACGCTCGAATATCGAGAAACTGACTGACTTCACGCGAAGGATCCGGCAAGCTCTTGCCCGCGATGGAATCTCCGGCAAAGACGGTGCGGAGATTGATCACATCGAACTTTTCGGACCACCCAAGCTGCCGGAGAACCAAAGCCGCAATTTCGTGCTTTGCCCGGGCCTAGCGTACGATCGTTCGCCGTGCGGCACTGGCACCAGTGCGAAACTTGCTTGCCTGTTCGCCAACGGAAAACTCCGCGAAGGCGAAATTTGGCGGCAAGAAAGCATCATCGGCAGCGTGTTCGAGGGGTCGGTTCGTATCGATGAGGGCCGGATCATCCCACGCATCAAGGGCTCCGCCTACGTGACCGCCGAGGCAATTTTGTTGATCGATCGAGATGATCCATTCGCGTTGGGGATTCCCAGATGAGCCGAGTCATCATTGTCGGCGGCGGCATCATCGGCGCGGCCTGTGCCTACTACCTTTCTGGAAATGGCTGGAAGGTAACAATCCTCGATCGCGGCACTTTCGGTCAAGGTTGCTCGCATGCCAATTGCGGCTTCGTGTGCCCCAGCCACGTGCTGCCGCTGGCGACTCCCGGCGCGGTCGGCCGAACCTTGCGCGCGATGCTCACGCCGAATTCACCATTCTCGATTAAACCGCGCCTGAGCCTGTCACTATTTTCCTGGCTCTGGGCGTTCGCCCGCCGATGCAATGTTCACGACATGATGAACTCGGCACGGGCGATTCAGGCTCTCCTCACTTCATCGCGGGCACTTTACGACGACCTCCTTCGCGAAGAAATGCTCCAGTGTGAGTGGCAACCGCGCGGCCTGCTCTTTGTCTTTCAAACACCCGAGGCGATGCATCATTATGCCGAGACGGATCACCTTCTACGCACCGAATTTTCGATGCCCGCAAAACGCTTCGACGGCCCGGAACTCGAACGTTTGGAACCCGCCCTCCGATCTGGCCTGGCAGGAGGGTGGCTTTACGAGTCGGATGCCCATCTGCGGCCTGATCGACTAATGTCGTCGCTCCGGCAAACATTGGAGAATCGCGGAGTTGAGATTCGCGAATATTTCGAGGTACATGGTTTTACGAATAATCACCGTGCGGTTTCGGCCGTGGAAACCACACAAGGGGCAATCACATGCGATGCGGTCGTCGTCGCCGCGGGAGCCTGGACGCCTTTGCTCGGCAAATCACTCGGCGGCAGATTGCCTATCCAACCTGGCAAAGGCTATTCGATCACCATGGCCCGGCCGAGCGTTTGTCCAAGTTATCCGCTTATTTTCGAAGAGCATCGGGTCGCGGTCACACCCTTCGAGGATGGATATCGGATTGGGTCCACCATGGAGTTTGCCGGCTATGACACCACAATCAGTGATCGAAGACTCGAACTGCTTCGCGATGGGGCAAGCCACTATCTGCGTGAACCAGTTCACGAAACCGTTCAGGAAGAATGGTTCGGCTGGCGGCCGATGACGCCGGACAGCCGGCCGATCATCGGTCGAGCGGCGAAATATGACAATGTGTGGATCGCGGCCGGACACGGAATGCTCGGCGTTTCGATGGCCCCAGCGACCGGTAAATTGATTGCGGAGATGCTCGACGGCCGGACTCCCCACGTCGATCCTGTTCCCTATTCGCCCGAACGGTTTTAGGTCATGTTCGATAACGACTACCGAATTCTCTCCATGATGATCGCCCCCGCGTTGTTCATGACAGCGACCGGATCGTTGATCTTGTCGTCAAATCAACGTCTGGCCCGCATCGTTGATCGGATCCGAATTTTGATCGACCTCTGCGATAAGCTCGACCAACCGGGTGGAACGCAAGATTGTTTGGACTTGCGCCGAAAGTACTTGGCGGAGGAAATTGGACATTTGAAGAGGCGCAACCAACGGATTCGTGTCGCCATCGGCCTTTTTTATCTCGCATTTACGACATTCGTTTCCGCGAGCTTGGCGATCGGAATCGATATGTTCCTGAAGATTCAGCTTCCCAACGTATCAACGGTCCTGGCATTGTGCGGAGTCGTGATCCTGATGTGGGGCAGCATCAACATGTTCCAGGAGACCATCGCCGCGACACGGACGCTCTCGCTAGAAAGCCGCTTCCTCGACGATTTGCAGGCGGAACGGAAGAAACTGGCAAACAAGAACTGAACGACCGAGAGGGAGGCCCACGCATGAAGCGCGATTCTTTGCTTTTCAGCTATTTCAAGGAATTGCCGGGCTGTTTCTTCCAACTCATCGGTCGGCCCGAGAGCGACGCCCGGCGTTACGAACTCAAGGCGATCGAGTACAAAGAAACGGCGGTGCGCCTCGACGGCGTATTTCTGCCACGTCAACCGGACGTCGATCCGGCGTACATCTGGGAAGCCCAGCACTACCGCTCGGAGAAGGTTTATGCGAATCTGATCTCCAAAATCGGTCGGTTCCTGGAGCATGGCAACCCCAAGCAAGACTGGGTTGCGGTGGTGATTTATCCAAATCGCTCGCTGGAGCAGGAGAATCTCCGTCCTTACCGTTGTCTGATCGATTCGGACCAACTGGTGCGAATTTATCAGGACGAATTGCCGCCGGCGCTACCGGACCAGTTCGAACTCGGGGTTCTGGAACTGATCGCCGCCAAGCCGGAGATCGCCCTTGAGAAAGCCAAGGCAATGGTTCCGCGCGTGCGAGCATCAAAACGGCCGCCACAATTTCAGAAAATGGTGATACAATTCGTCGAGACGGTAATTCTGTACCAGTTTCCAAGCTGGTCGAGAAAGGAGATTGAGAAGATGTCACAGGTAAGCGACGTACGGCAAACGCGTGTGTATCAGGAAGGAGTGGAGGAAGGCATTGAAAAGGTGGCTCTAAACCTTCTCAAGACAGAGCGGCCGATCAAGGAGATCGCGGAGTTGACGGGCTTGTCACTTTCGCAAATCCGGAAACTGAAGAAAAAGCTACCGAAGATTTAGTGTAACTAACGAATAGATTCGGAACGAACCCTTGTCAGGGAGGCGGATTGAAACCAATGGCACTCCTAACCGACGTCCGTCAGACCCGGGTCTATCAGGAAGCTATGGAAGAAGGGATGCAAATAGCGCGCAAAGAAATCGCGCTCAAGCTTCTGAAAATGGGGAAACCCGTTAAGACGATCGTCGCGGCAACGGAATTGACGGCCGTTCAAGTTCGAAAGTTGGCCAAAAAGTCAGTCGGTCTGACCGCATTTCCAAGCCGCCGTCCGTCATCTACTTCTTATCCTTCACATCCTTCTTCTTCTCCACCACCGGCTCCTCCGATGCAACAATACTGAGCGTTCCGGCGAACCGGGAACGACCAGTCGCACGTCGGGAATATTGAACGTGTGATGCACCGGCTTCACGTTGAAAAGCAGCATCTTGTCGGGGGCCGTCGAGAATGCCACGTCAAAAAGCGAGTTGCCGCCGCCCGCGGCCACGTGGCATTGAGCGCAATTGGTGTGCAGATATGATCGAGCTCGTTGATCGAGGTCGGCCTTCTTGTCGTAGGGGTCGGCCATCTTATAGAAGCGATTATGTTGCACTGGATCGACTTCATCCTTGGAGCTGGCATACCTCCTCAATTCGTCCTTGATTTGCTCCTCCGTCAATTTCCTTTTCTCGAGTTCCATCCTGAGAGTGTCCTTGGGTGCCTGGGCGTAGTTGATTTTGAACAGACCGATGTGTTCCAGCGAGCGTAGCTGGTTGTCGGTGCAACTGGCGTACGGATGATCCCGATTCATCTGCGCCTCGCTCAGGCCCAAGACCCAGTTCGCGGCCCGGCTATGGCAGACCATGCACTCGGAACGGCTAGGGTAGTGCCATTTTTGTTTCCGTTCACCGCTTGCGGTTTTGATCGTGTACTCGCGGTCGATTCCTTTCGATTCGACAAGCGTCCCTTCGGTCTGTTCGTCGTTCCAAATATAGCTGTAGCCGTACCATTCCTTTTCTTGCTTGGTCAGGAACCGGGTCTCGATCCATTTGCGTGTTTCCGGTTTGCCTTCCACCATCTCGATGGCGAACGATTTGACGATGACTGTCTTCTCAGGAAAGCCCCAGCTTCGAGTTTTGTTATATTCGATCGTCGATTCAGCACCCGGCATGCCGAGCCAGCGTTCCTTGTAGGCACCGTCCGACCAGAGGGGTGAATTGACGGAATAGGGAATCATCGCCGGCTGCAACTTGTGCCCCTTCACCGATTCGAACAGGCCGCTGGCACTGAGCGTGCGCGGGAACTTCGAAGGCGGCAAATCCTTGGGCGTTGGAACGAGCGTCCAGATGCCGCCCGAGTCCTTCTTGTCGTGGTCGCAGATGAGGATCTCGCCCTTCGAATCGGTGCCGAATCCGGAGATCTGCAAACGAGTCTGGGCGATTTCACGATGAGAGACGACCTTCGTGCCATCGTGTTTCGCAGCCCAGATGCGGCCGGTCGAGTAATCGCCGTAGATGTAATGACCGACGAGGTCAGGAAACTTCGAACCGTAATAGACGATGCCGCCGGTCATCGACCTGGCTTCGGAATGGTGATGTTCGAGCGCAGGCTTGACGTGCGGAGTCGGCCCGAGTTGACGCGTCAGATAGAACGGATGCCCACCTTCGTAGACCGACCAACCGTAGTTGTCTCCCTTGCGGACGAAGTAGATTTGCTCCCAGATATCCTGTCCGTTGTTTCCAACCCAGATGTGCCCGGTCTTCTTGTCGCAATGCATCCGCCACGGGTTGCGCAGGCCGTAAGCCCAGGTCTCAGGACGGGCACCTTTCGTCTTCCAGAACGGATTGTCGAGCGGTACCGAATAGGTCTTGTCCTTATCCGGATGATCGACGTCGATGCGCAGAACTTTCGAGAGTAGCGTATCGAGCCGCTGCCCTGCCACGTTCGTATCGGAATCGGACGTGCCGTCGCCGGAGGTGATGTACATCATGCCATCAAGGCCAAAACAGATGGCTGCACCGTTGTGACCGTCGCTGGCCCACTCGATGATCAATTTTTCAGAGTCCGGATCGAGTTTCCACGGGGCAGCGGTGCCCATCGTCCAGCGCGTGATCTTGACATGCTTCTTCCCATCGGGGCCAGGACCAACCCAGCCGACGTAGACGAAGCCGTTCTTGGCGAACTGCGGGTGATACGCGATGCTGTAGGCGGTCCCCTTAAACTTCAGAACGACCTCGCTTTCCTTTACTTCCGGGTCGTCCTTCATCATGTGAATGATCGTGTCGTTGCCCTTGTCCTGGTCGATAAACAGCAACCGATCGCTTCCCGGAATCAGGTCGATGGAGATTGGAAAATTCACCGGCAATTTGGGGTAAACACGTTCGACTTTGTACGGCATCGGCGGTTCGGGCGAGCCGACCACGGTTGACGTCGTCAATGGCACCCGACTCGTCAGTCCAAACGGTTTTGACACCACCGGCGGTCCGACGAACTTGATCGGCGCGTAGTTTTCGTGCGCGTGAAAATCCTTCGTCACCAACGGGGCGCACGTCGAGAGTTCCGGCGCGTCAAAGTCCACGCAGTAGTCGTAACGGCACAAAGCGAACGTCCACTTGTCCTCCGCCGCGGGTCGGCCGCCCGACTTGACGAAATCAGCCCAGGGAATGCGGCCCTCAACGGACCAACCTTGATCCTTGTCGTCCCATTTGTTCAGCGTGCCGCGGAGGATGACTTTGGCATCCATGTGAAAATCGCCATCCTTCGCGAAGCGCTTGTAGGCACCCACGGTTCGGCGCGGGATGTACATGTCCATCTTGGTGCCAGCCGCGTTCACCTGAAATTCGTAGTAGCCGGGCTTCTTGTCGGAAGGCTTGAAGAAGAGCTCAAAAACATCGTTGTCCCAGGTCTGCCCGTCTTGCTCCTTCACGTCCGCGTATAAATCGGTGTCTTCCATATCGGCATGGAAATAGATGTACTCGCGGTCCCAAAGCAGCTTGGCCGTAGTCTTCGTCTTCGGCGGACGCGGATTCTTACCCAGCCACGGCATATAAAAGTTGTCGATCACCATCGCCTTGGCCCAGGCCTTCTCATCCGCCTTGCCATCGATCACGATCGGACCTTCCGCCCAGCGGCACTCGAACTCCGCGAGCGGAGCCTCCTCGATTTTCTTTGGAGGCGTTTTCGGCACTTCATCTTTTTTCTTCGGCGGCTGGGCCGACGCCGTCGTCTGTTCCGTGCGAGGCAGCAGCAAGAAACCGAGGAAGAGAATAGCGGAAGCAATAAACAAAGTGCGCGTAATCATGGATGCCGTTCCGGCGGAAGGTAGGTTTAACTCATCCAATTGTAGTGGCACTCCCCGCCGAATGCGAGGAGCTACTTAAAATCACATCGAAACGTAGACGAAGCTGCCAAAGCCGACGGCGGCCAGTCCGGCGATGGCCGCGAAGAGCCAGAGCGCCTTACGCTGCGCGCGAGCCAGTGCCAGCGCGGCGACCGTGACTCCCGCCTGGGCGGCTAGCATGCTGTAAAAGAAATTCTTGCTCCGCTCCCGATGCCGATCGGACTCGATGCCGCTTCGCCGTACCCGCGTCTCGTAAACCTCCGCGGCCTTGCGATTGTAGAAGGATTCCTGCCGATACCGGCGGGCGTCGAATTCGACGGCCGCGAGTTTGAAGCCCTTGATCTGGGCATCCAATGCCGACACGAGTGAAGCGACCGAGGAACCACCCTTGCCGTTCGCATCCTGATAGGGCCGTAAGATGCCAGCGAGCTCGGTTAATAAAGCTCGAAGCTTTTTGATCGTGTCGTTGGTGTCGTCACTTGCTTTGTCAAATCGATCCGCGTTTTGCTCGGCTAATTTCGCCGCCTGGTCGATATCCTCGAATTTGAGTTTCCGGATCAAGTCCGCGGTATCGATTTCCGTCTGCCTCTCGCCAATCGCCTTAACCGCCGCTTCAAGGGATTCCCGGGCATCTTGATTGGGCAACGTCGCATTTTCGATCTTCGGCAAATTGGAGCCATTCAAATTGGGAAGACTCTGCTTCACCGTTTCATCGGCAAGCAACTTCGCCAGTTTTGCACGAACCTGTTCGATCTTGCCGGCCGATTCCGACGTTTTCGGATCGGGTTCTTTCCTGAGCGCGGCACCCAATTGTTGACAAAGAGAATCAACTTCGTTGACGTCGAACACCGCCGGTTGGCCAAGACTTTGCATCAATTCGGCGGTCATCTCGAGACTGGTGCCGCGAATTCGCTTGGCCTGAAAGAACGCCCACTGATCTCCCGCCTTCGATTGATGCTGCGAAGCCAGAGAGCGGAAATACATCGCCTGCGTCATCTCACTCGACGAAAGCCCCGCAAAGACCGTCGCCAGGATCGTCAAGACGATCGGCACCGTCGCAAGGATTGAAGCCCATTTGCCCTTCGGCTTAGTGTTCTCGTCGTCTTTCTTCTCGGGATTCTTGTCGCTTGAAATCGTCACAGGCGTGTTCCTCCCTGTTAACCCGACGCGGTAGCGAGGGAAATAGCCTTCCCTCGCTACCGCGTCGGGCTAACAAAACATCAAAGTCATCAATACTTCCCATCCCGACTCTCGAAATGCGTCGGCTTTCCCAATACCACGCCGCCGCTCTTCACCCACGCCGCGATCCACTCGATCATCTGCTCAGCACCGATGCGCGGATAGCCGAATAGCCGATGCGAAAGCTGGGCGTTGTTCAAGAGGGCGTCCGGCGTTTCGGTACCGACGATCGCGGCCTTCTTCTGAAAGAGTGCCGCGAAACGCTCGGCCACCCGGCGAACGCTTAGCGTCTCTGGGCCGGTGATATTAAGAACTTTCGACGGGCTCGCAAGTTGTTCGAATGTCCTCAAGGCCATCGCGTTGGCGTCACCTTGCCAGATCACGTTGAAGTTGCCCATCGACACGTCGATCGTCTCGCCGTTGAACACCTTTCGTGCGATATCGACCAAGACCCCGTAACGCATCTCGACCGCGTAGTTCAGCCGCAATAGCACCATTGGAATTCCATGCGCCCGACTAAAATGATCGAAAATGCGTTCACGGCCAAGCGCGGACAGGGCATACTCGCCAGCCGGATTCAGCGGGTCGCCTTCGGCGGAACCGCCCCGAACAACCGGCGACAATCCGTAGACATTCCCCGAGGAGAACGCCACAATCCGGCTGTGCCGATAGCGGGAACAGATCAACGCGGGAGCATGCGTGTTCATTGCCCAGGTGAGCGATTCCTGGCCCGTGGTGCCGAATTTCATGCCGCCCATCCAGATGATATTCGCGGCATCCGGCAACTTCTCGACTTGAGCGGAATCAAGCAGATCGGTTCGGACGATCTCAACTCCTTGCTTTTCAAGTTGCCCCGCGACCGCTGGGTTCGAGAAACGTGCCACGCCGATCACACGGCGTTTTTTTCCAGAAGCCTGCGCGGCACGCACCGCCATCCGTGCCAGCGTCGGCCCCATCTTCCCGGCCACGCCGAGCAGGATCAGGTCACCATCGAGTTTTCGAAATAGCTCGACAACCTCCGGCGTCGGCTCGCTGAGCTTGGTTTCGAGCGCTTCCACGTTTTCGATCACATCAGCCATCGAGGAAACTCCCAAATCAAGCGGAATCGGTCAGGTCCCGGTCAGTCAGGTCGCAGATAAACATGCAACCCGGTTGATGGGTAATGACGAACGGCGGCTTGGCTCGCATGATGGCCGCCTGGGGAGTCACGCCGCACGCCCAGAAGACGGGGTGTTCGCCGGGCTTGATCTCGACCGCATCGCCAAAATCGGGCTTGAGAATATCTTGGATGCCGATGGCGGCCGGGTCGCCGAAGTGGACGGGGACGCCGTGGGCACGTGGAAATCGCGAACAGATCTTCGTCGCCTCGATCACCTGAGGGGGTTTCATCGGCCGCATCGAAACCACCAGCGGCCCGCGAAAAACGCCTGCCGGCTGGCACTCGATATTCGTGACGTACATCGGCACGTTGCAACCCATCTCCAGATGCCGGATCGGAATCGAGGACGCCAGCAAGGCGTTTTCGAAGGTGAACGAACAGCCGATCAAGAAACTGACGAGGTCGTCCCGCCAGTATTTGCATATGTCGGTCGGCTCGTCGATCAAGGTTCCATCGCGGAAGATGCGGTAGCGAGGTAGATCGGTTCGAAGATCGGCATCCGATGCGATGCCGCGCGGTACGGGATCGCCGGCTTCCGTCACGTCGAGCAGCGGACACGGTTTCGGATTGCGCTGGCAGAACAGGAGAAAATCGAAAGCCAGGTCGCGCGGTACGATCACCAAATTGGCCTGCACGAAACCAGGTGCCAGGCCGGGTGTTGGCGCGGACCACTCCCCTGCCCTGCACGACGCGCGGACATCGTAGGCCGTATTTCGTGGCATCATCGCATCACCTCGCCTATCCGGAGGAGCGGTTGAATATAGTCGTCGAACGCTACACCATCGACCGTCGCCGTCGCTTGC
>JAIOQJ010000160.1 GCA_021413475.1 Planctomycetota bacterium
AATCGTGCTTGCTGATTGTCTCCAGGCCAAAGATGACGGCAACTCGTTCCAGCGACCATAAGAAGTAATGGTTGATGTTCAGACCGTCCGACTTGATGCGGTTGACACCATTCTTGGCCGGAATGACAACGCCTTCGGGCGGCAAGCCCCTCGCCTGAGTGATGTAATTGCCCAGGCACTTCAGGCCTTTCTTGATCGCTTCATCCTCGCCGGCTTCCATGGCTCTCTTCAGTGCGGCATCATCCTTTTGGTTTCGCAGAACGTTTATTGCCGAGCCGTGAGAAATCGCCAGGCCGATAAGGCCGGCACAGGTCATCGAGGGCGTCGTGCCGCCTCCGCCGTATTGATACTTGTAGCCCCAACCCCCGTCGCCACCTTGACTGCTCCGAAAACGGAGAGCAAGTAGGGCAAGTGCCTTGTCGGTTGGCACCCCATGCCGGCGAGCGCACCAGACACCCAAGGCAGCGAATTGAGTGTTCGAGTTATCGTCTCCTCCTTGATTTCGCCTGAAATCAACCTCGTTCGTCGTCGGGAGATTGACGAGCTTGGCCCAGCGAGCGACTTCGGGGTGAAGTGCCGCCTTGTTCTCATCCGGTTTGGGCGGGTTGTCTGCTTCCTTCTTGACGGGCATCGCGGCGGGTTGCTTTCCTGATGGAGATGGTTCGACGGGCAAATCGGTACGCGGCAAGGCTTTTGGCTGATTTTTCGCGGGGACATCCTGTTTGGGGCCACTGAGAATGAGTGTGGCCTCCTTGTTAAACATCGTTCGAAGCCTAGCGATATCCGGGGGATTGAGGGCGTAGCCGCAATCGTATTCCCAGCCACCTTGGCGGTTTTGGCCACCGATGAGCCGTAATCCGAGCATCTGAATGATCGGTCGATCCGCGGCCTGACCAAGGCGATCCAAGTACATGATCGTCAGAGCAACTTCATACGTCCGCGTCTGGGCTAACGCGTTGTCCCGCACGTATTTCGTGATGTTTTGGATGGAAAGGTCGTTCGTGGGAATACCTGATTCCAGTAAAGCGAGTCCGGCCAGCGTTGCCGACCCCATGCCGTGCGAGCCGCCCGAGTATCCCAGCATTGGCCGGTGAACGGACTGCAAATACTTGGCCCCTTTTTTGATCGCGTTCTGAACCGGATCATTTTCGGGCGCGGCTTGTGCCGCGCTGAGGAGCAAGAGAGGAATCGTTACCGCTAATAAGACATGTCGTTTCGAATGCACTTCTGTCATTCTAGACGTATCCAAGAGCAAAATGTTGGCGGAATTCACCGAATCGTGGCATGCACTGGTACGATATGGTTGATCATGTAACTTCGCCGATCGCCATCTCGTTCCACTTGCTGCGTTCGTCCGGCAGTATCGGTGGCACGGACCATAAATCGCGCTGGGCCTGGTTTTTCGGGTGCATTCCACGGATACTCCCAGAGGCACCAGGTGAAATTCTCGGGTTTGTCGAGCAACTTGGCTGACGCCCAAGTAGTGCCGCCGTCGGTGCTGATTTCGACTTTCGCGATGGCCGATTCCCCGGTCCAGGCAGCACCGAAAATTCGATACGGCTTGCCGGCAGGAAGGACTTCCCCAGGTGTCGGGCGTGCGATGGCGGCCTTCACTTGCATTTGTGTCAGGGGAAGAATTTCACCGCCGCCATGCCGTACCAGCCGCCCACGACCGCGCGCAACGGAAAGCCGTGCGACAGGGGCAGATCGGCACCGTTCATTTGCGTGGCGAGCAAGACCGAGGAATGTCTCGCTTTTTCGATTGGGATACTGCGAGCAAAGGAGATCGGGCCCGGTGATTTCGGGTCGCTATTCACTTGCCCGCGGTCGGCACCTTCCAACACGACTTCCACAGCCGTATCTTTCAAGCCCGCCTTTTCCAGGATCGCGGCCAAAGGCACGCCGGACCACTCCGCATTGCCGACCGCACCATGGCCCCACTGTAAACCAGGCACGGCCGGTTTCAGGAATACGCGACCGTTGCCCGCGCATTCGATCGTCGCCTTCAGATTCCGCGACGGTAGTTTGCGCACCTCGTCGATCGACAGGGAAAGTGGTTGCTTGACTGCTCCTTCCACCGTCAGCCGCCAAGTTTGGGGATCAATCTTCGGAACCGCGAAATGACTTCGGACAAAGAATTGTTCGTTGGGAATGATCGCCGAATTCAAAGCAGCGAACGGGAACTCGAGATTCTCCGGCTCGGCCATGCGCGTGATCATGCCGGGAAAGGGCGTGGCCGAGGTCGGTTCCGCACCGCGAAGAGCGGCAGCAAGAAAAGGCGTCGCCGCACTGGTGAGGAGAAATTCTCGACGTGAAAACATGGGATTCCTCAAGTGTATTGCGACAAAAAGGGAGCTTTCGCTCCCTTTTTGTCCGAGAAAATTACCAGCCCAGGCCCTTGGTTGTCGTCTTGACGCGGACGAGATTTTTATCCGCTGTAATGTAAAGCACCGTCCCGTCATCACCCCAACCGCAGTTGGCGGTGGGAACGCCGGTCGCCAGAGTGCCAAGGTGCTTGCCTTCCTTGTTGAAGACCCAAACGCCGCCAGGCCCGGTGGCCCAAACGTTGCCGTCTTTGTCGACTTTCATTCCGTCCGGCAGGCCGGGGACTTTCTTCTTGACCGATTCGGTCGTGTCGAAGAAGACCTCGCCCTTGCCGATGGTGCCATCCGCGTTGACGGGGAACTTCTTCCAGTATGCTTTTTCCGGATCGGAATTAGCGACGTAAAGCGTCTTCTCGTCAGGAGAAAAAGCAATGCCGTTCGGACGAGTCATTTCCTCCGTGAGCAGCGTCAATTCGCCTTTTGGAGATAGCCGATAGACGCCCTGGAACTTGAGTTCCTTGTTCGGATCGTCCATCAACTTCGGTAGTCCGTACGGCGGATCGGTGAAATAAAGGTCGCCATTCGATTTGTAAACGAGATCGTTCGGGCTGTTGAGCCGCTTGCCCATGTACTTTTCAGCCAGTGGCGTGAATTTACCCGGCTTCTTCAGATCGGTGGTGGAAATCTTGCGATCGCCATGTTGGCACAGGACCAGCAGACCCTCTTTGTTGATCGCCAGGCCGTTGCAGCCGGGTTCTTTCCCAGTGAAATCATCTTTGCCAGTGTAGCCGCTCGGCTTGAGGTATTCCTTGAGGCCTTCGCCTTCTTTCCAGCGCCAGATCATGTTGCGTGGGATGTCGGAGAAGAGAAGGGCCTTGTCTTCCTTGATCCAGACGGGACCTTCCGACCACATGAACTTGTTTTCTTCGAGCATTTCGATGACGGCATCCTTGGGAACGAGCTTGTCGAAAGCGGGATCGACTCGCTGAATGGTCCCCAGGGTCTTCTTGGCGGGGTCGGCCGCCGACGCGGGCGCAATGGCCGCGACCGCGATCGCCAGACCAATGCAATAGATGCGAAGCATGAAGAGTTCTCCTAGACGGTACGGGCTTCCCAATTACGGATAGAGAGCAGGCCCATCCCAACGCGGCCTATCCTAGCGTTCCTCCACGCCGACACAAGCTTTTTCGGTTCGAAATGAGTTCTCTGAGACTTCAGTCTGGCGAGTCGTCCCGCGACGGATTACCATTTCGGCATGAAACCAATCGATGAAGGCAAGGCACTCGCCCGCAAAATTCTACGGGAACTGGCGAGGCTTTATCCCGATGCTGCTTGCGCGCTGAAGCACGACGGGCCTTTGCAGTTGTTGGTGGCAACCATCCTCTCGGCCCAATGCACGGATAACCGTGTCAATATGGTGACGCCAGCTCTCTTCGCACGCTATCCGACGGTACAGGCCTTCGCCGACGCCGAGCCGCGCGAACTCGAATCGCTGATCCAATCGACTGGCTTTTTCCGGAATAAGGCAAAGAACATCAAGGAATGCTGCCAGAAGATCCTCGACCGTTTTGGCGGCGAGGTGCCTGGCCGACTCGAAGACCTGGTGACACTGCCGGGCGTCGGCCGTAAGACCGCCAATGTCGTCCTTGGCAATTGCTTCGACGTTCCGGGCATCACCGTTGATACCCACGTGGGCCGGCTGAGCAAACGACTTGGTTTGACCGTGAAGGACGATCCCGTCAAAGTCGAACACGACCTGATGGAAATGATCCCGAAGAAGGACTGGACTCTCTTCAGCCACCGCCTGATTTTTCACGGCCGGCAAGTGTGTCATTCGCGCAAGCCAGAATGTGGCCGCTGTACGATGGAAGGATTTTGTCCGAAAGTCGGAGTGGAATCGTGAAACAAGATGACCCACTCCTGTTGGACCACGATCAACGATTCAAGAACTTGATTCGCGAGTTCTTCAGCGATTTCATGCACCTTTTCTATGAGAAGTGGGCGGCACGCTTTGATCTCGATTCGGTCGAATGGCTCGACAAGGAAGTGTTTCCCGATCCACCAGAAGGTGCCCGACGGCAACTCGATCTGGTCGTAAGCTCCACACAAAAGAGCCCGTTGAATGGCTCCACGGCGAAGTGCCCGAACAGTGGCTGGCCTTGATCCACATCGAGATCGAATCGCCCGTTCGCACCACGGTCGTGAAACCGCGGTTGCCGTTTTATTACGTGTCTCTCCGCGAACGTCACGGCCTGCCGGTGCTGCCGATCGTCCTTTACTTGAAAGTCGGGCTGGAAGGGATTGGCATCGACACTTACACGGAGCAATTCTGGGAGTTGCAGGCACTCACGTTCAACTATCTCTATGTAGGCTTACCCGGCCTGGATGCCGTACAATATGTGCAAGGCGAGAATTGGCTTGGCGTAGCATTGACGGCCCTGATGAAGATCCCCGCGGAACAGGTCGTCTGGCTCGGTGCCGAGGCCATGCGCCGCGTGGTCAGTTGTCCGCTCAGCGAGCAGAAGCGATTTCTGCTCGCGGATTGCATTGAAGCTTACCGAAACCTGAACGCGCAGCAACAATTGGAATACGAAAAGCTCTTACTCGGTTCTGCTTTTTCGGGAGTGAAGGCGATGAATAAGACGACGTACGAAAAGGGACAGGAAAATGCCCTGGAACAGGCGGTCCTTCGTTCGGGCAAAAAGAAATTTGGTCCGATCCCGACCGAAATCGAATCACGTATTCGAAGCATTAAGGACCCCGCGATGCTGGGAGAACTCATTGAACGAGTTCACGACGTTCAATCCTGGGAAGAACTTCTGGCTTCGTGAGCAATCACCCGAAATGAATACCATCCAAACTCCAAATCTCCTCGATCGCTTCTGCCGCTACGTGCGGATCAACACGGAAGCCGTCGAGAACGCGGGCACCTATCCCAGTTCACCGGGACAACTCGAACTTGGCCGGATGTTGCTGCAGGAACTGACCGATCTCGGCCTCAAGGACGCCAAGCAATCGGTTCACGGCATCGTCACCGCGACGATCCCGGCAACCATCTCGAACCCCGCGCCGACGATTGCGCTCTTCGCTCATCTGGACACCTCGCCCGAAACCACCGGCAAGAACGTAAAGCCGATCGTGCATGCCGAGTACGATGGCCGCGATATTGTTTTGCCGGGCGATCCGACCAAGATTTTGCGATCCGCCGACAATGTTGAATTGCAACGCTGTGTGGGCAAGACTGTCATCACCACTGATGGCACCACGCTCCTCGGGGCCGACAACAAAGCGGGCGTGGCCGTCATCATGGAAGCGGCCGCGTATTTGCTGCAACAACCCGAGATTCCGCACGGACCGATTCGCATTTGTTTCACCTGCGACGAGGAGATCGGCCACGGTGTCGATCATGTGGATTTGACGGCCCTCGGTGCGGTGGTCGGCTATACGCTTGACGGCGCGGGCGAAGGGGAGATCGAAGCCGAGACTTTCTCTGCCGACAAGGCGGACGTGACCTTCACGGGCATCAACATCCATCCGTCGATCGGCAAAGGAAAGATGGTCAACGCCATCCGGATGGTCGGATCGTTTCTCGATAGCCTGCCGCGCGAACTGGCCCCCGAGATGACCGAAGGCCGCGAGGGTTTCATCCATCCTTACACGATCGAAGGCGGCGTCGGCAAAGTCACCGTCGGTTTCCTGCTTCGCGATTTCGTCACCGCGAAACTGGAGGAGCAAGCGGAACTTCTTCGCGAAAAAGCCCGGATGATTGAACGGCAATTTCCGAAGTCGAAGGTCGAAGTGGTCGTTCGCCCGCAGTACCGGAACATGGCCGACGGCATGAAATCGGAACCCCGCGCGGTGGCGTACGCGGTCGAAGCGATGACCGCGGCCGGCCTGACGCCAAAGATCGGCAGCATCCGCGGCGGTACTGACGGTTCGCAATTGACCGCAAAGGGATTGCCGACACCGAATCTTTCAACGGCGGAACATCACATACACTCACCGCTGGAGTGGACCTGTCTGGAAGAGATGCAGTCGGCCGTGCGCGTGTTGGTCGAGTTGGCGAAACGGTGGGGCCGTTCGTAGCGGCCCGCTTCAGCGGGTCGAGCTGCTTCGACCCGCTGAAGCGGGTCACTACAAACCACGAATCGTCCGCGGGATGTACGCGTTCCATTTCGCGTGCTATCCTGAACTCATGCGAATTTTGATTGTTTCGGACATTCACGCGAACTGGCAAGCTCTTGAGGCGGTGCGCGAATCGTTCGATCTCTGCCTGTTCCTCGGCGATCTCGTCGATTACGGCCTCGAGCCGGGTCCGTGCATCGAATGGGTCCGCGTGAATGCCACTCACAGCGTGCGCGGCAATCACGACCACGGTGCGTCCCAGCGCGTCGTCATCAATGGTTTGAACGGTTTCCGCTATCTGTCGGGCGTTACGCGGATGCTAACCTTCACGAAGCTCGGGGAACCGGATCGCCGCTTTCTCGCGGGCATGCCGATCACGAAATACCTCACGATCAACGGCAAACGTATCCTAATGGTCCATGCCACGCCGCGGGAACCGATGGACGAATTCGGCCCGCCCGATGTCGATTTCTGGCGAAGCCGGCTGGAAGGGATCGATGTCGATTACGTCCTCTGCGGCCACACGCATCATCCTTACATCCTGAACATCGGCCGTACGACCATCATCAATCCTGGCAGCGTCGGCCTGCCTCGCGACGGCGACCCGCGGGCGTCCTATGCCATCATGACCGATCAAGGCGCGGAGCTTCGCCGGGTCGAGTATCCATTTGAAAAGACGATTGAAACGATTCAGGCCAGCACCTTGCCCGATCGGGCCAAGGAGATGCTGGCCGAAGTCTATCGACATGGCCGGTTGATCACCGGCCGAGGCAACGGCATCGGCAAGTGATCGGTAGGTACGATTTTTCATCTCCGGAGGGACCCATGCCGAAGAATACCTTTGTCGAAGAGGTCGAACTTCACGGCCACATCATCGATTCATTACTGTTGCCGAAGGTGCTCGACACGATTCTGACGCGTGGCGGCACTTATGTCATCAAGAACATCAAAATTGGACAGCGCCAGGAGGACCCCAGCCACGTCCGTGTCGAGGTGCATGCCTCCTCCGCCGAACAACTTGAGGAATTGCTCGACATCATCCACGATCACGGTGCCTTGCCCGTACACGATTCGGATTGCCAAACCGTCGTCGCCGACATGGCAGGTGCGTTCCCCGAGGGCTTCTACTGCTCGACGAACTTCCGCACCCAGGTCCGTCTGGCGGGGGATTGGATCGAAGTCGAAGATCAAGAAATGGACTGCGGCATTCTGGTCGATCTCGATGAATCGGCCGCGCGCTGTCTGCCGATGACGAGCGTCCGACCCGGCGATCGCATCGCGGTGGGCCGTCAGGGGATTCGCGTCTTCCCGCCCGAGGCGCAACATCGAAGTGAATTGTTCGAATTCATGTCGTCGGCCGTGTCGAGCGAAAAACCCAAAGGCGCGACGGTGCGCGAGATTGCCGCGGCCATGAAGCGAACTCGGTCGGCAGGCGAGAAAATCCTCGCGGTCCTCGGCCCGGCCGTCGTTCACACCGGCGGCAGCCAGTTAGTCGGTTGGCTCATTCGCAACGGCTGGCTCGACGTCTTGTTCGCGGGCAATGCCCTGGCGACGCACGACATGGAACAGGCGTTCTACGGCACCAGCCTGGGTGTCTCGCTCGATCGCGGTTTGCCCGCCGCCGAGGGGCACGAGCATCATCTGCGGACGATCAACTCGATCCGCCGGATGGGGAGCATTGCCAACTCCGTAACCTTGGGGAAACTGCAAAGCGGCATCATGTACGAGTGCGTCAAAGCAAAGATTCCCTTCGTGCTCGCCGGCAGCATCCGCGACGACGGCCCGCTCCCTGATGTCATCACCGATGCACTCGTCGCCCAGGCCGAGATGCGCAAGCTCATCCCCGGCCTCGGCTTTTGCTTGATGGTGGCCACGACGCTCCATTCGATCGCCACGGGAAACCTTCTGCCCGGTTGGGTGAAGGTCGCCTGCATCGACATCAATCCCGCCACTGTGACCAAGTTGATGGACCGCGGCAGCACCCAAACCATCGGCATCGTCAGCGACGCGGAACCGTTCCTGCGCTCGCTGGTGCAGGAGTTGCAGGGGTGATTTCGAGCCGCTTGCGGCTTCGCGCTCGCTCTCGGGTGGTGAATGATTTTCAATCGGGAAAGCGAGCGCGAAGCCGCAAGCGGCTCGTCGCGGTTGCCCATCTTTCCCGGCCATGCCTATCTTCACATCGTTTCTCATTCACTTCCTCTTGCCATCTCGATGGCATTGGTTATAGTCCCGCCGTCTGGGTCAATAACCGGCACCTGCTGGTGAGGTACGCATGTCGATTCACGCATGGATGCTAACCGGTCTGCTATTTGGAGCGCCTCCCGCGTCTCCGGCACCACAAGGCGAGGCCGCGCCTTCGCCACGGCTCGAAAAGAATCTCGAAATCACCTGGCGCGGTAATTTCACCGAGGCGATCCTGCGCCCGAATGTCCGCGCCTTCCGTACTTATGAAGTCGAAACACGGCTCTTTGTGATCGATGTTCTCGAACGCGAAGCGGACGTCGCCATTTTGACGGTGATCAAACTCAAGCCCGATATTAAGACGACTCCCGAGCCCTTGCCGGTTACGAAACTCGTCCTGGCACGCGTCGATGCCAAGGGAACGCTCGCACTGCTCGATCCGACTACGATCGCGGAGAAGCCGGAGAAGCGCAAACTGCTCGCCATGCCGGTCATGTCCATGGAAGGGCTGCCTACGCTCGAACCGAGCCTTTTCGTCGCCTTGCCGGCGGCCACGCTCCGAATGAGCCAGAAATGGGACACAGCCGAGGACAAACGGCCTGCCGTGAATTATCGATTCGATGGTTTCGACAGCGTTCGTGGCTCCCGGACACTCCGAGTTCTGGTCGGTCAACAGACCGAGGATTGGGAACAGCCCGTTCCCGATCGACCTGCCTGGCGGCGCGGCGAGACCATCTGGCTTTCCATGAAGCAAGGGCATGCCGTGAAACTGGAACGGACCATCGAAAAACGCGATCAAGAATCGGGCGAACTTGGGTTTCGCTCTAAACTCGTCGCGGAACATGTCGGCACCATGCGTTACCCAGAGCGATTCGGCACGGATCGCCGTGATGAAATCCTGGCGGGAGCGAGGTTTCTCAGCGAGTTCCAGGCAATGCTGCCCGAATCAGGCAGGCTCGGTTCGGAAGTGTTCGAGCAATTGCTTCAGCGGATCGATCAGCATCTTCGTGGGCATCTCGCGGGCGATTCGGTTCCCTATCGTGAAGCGATCATGACCGTGAAACGCAAAGCCGAAGCTGCCAGGAAGGGCCATATTCCTCCCGAACCGCTACCCCCCGAAACATCGGAACCGGCCAAGATCCTGGTCGGCCGAACTCTGACTGACGTGACGATGGTTGAACTGGTGCGCAACGAATCACTTCAATTGAGCAAGCTCCGCGGTCGGCCTGTCTTGCTGATCTATTATCAATCGGAAAGTGCCAGGACGGCGGAACCGGTCCTTCGTTTCGCCGAGAGCCTTTACAAAGGGCACGGCAGCAAGATCTACATTTTGCCCCTGGCGATCGGCAACAGCGACACCGCCTTGAAGCAGCGGAATGAATGGAAACTATCGATCCCGATGCTGGCAGGGCGAGACGTCTACAAGCAACACGGCGTCGATTCCACCCCTTGTTTCGTGGTGCTGGATCAACAAGGAATCGTCCGCCATCTCACCCTCGGCTGGAGCGACGAAAACGCGGCAACTGTACAATCCGCCGTTGAGAAGTGGGCGAAATAGGCAGCGGAGAGTATGCGCTTTTCGCTACAACCGGCAAAGTCCCGTCGACAGGTGTCGGTCGCATCTTCCGATTGGCCGTCACCACCTTGTCGAGCTCTGGACTTCGGAGATACGATGGATCGTGGGACGCGGAGATCGACATCATGACGCCGTACCAGATTCAGGGACCGGCTCGTCAATGCGCGGCCACGGGACGGGAACTACGGCCGGGCGAGCGCATCTACAGCGTGCTGCTCGAAGAGGCCGGTCAGTTCGTTCGCAAGGATTATGCCGCGGATGCCTGGCCGGGACCGCCGGCCAACTCGGCGGCCTATTGGTGCGGCCGGATTCCCGCGAGCGGAGCCGCCCGACGTCCGACCATCAATGAAGAGTGGCTCATCGATTGCTTCACGCACTTGAGTGAGGCGACCGAACCAGCCCAGCGGAATTTCCGCTACGTCGTCGCTCTACTCCTGATGCGCCGGAAGCGACTGAAGTTCGACGATGTGAAACTAGTTGACGGCGAAGAGTATTTATTGCTGCGCGACGCCCGCACCGGTGCCCGCTACGAGGTCCTCGACCCGCGGCTCAATGAGGCTGAGGCGAACGCGGTGCAGGAAGAAGTCTTCCGGGTACTGGGTTGGGCCTGAGTGAACAGGTTGGTGCAAATGCCATCTCCTCCGAGCCCGAAGCGCCAGCAAGGGCGAACGCTCGCCCTTGCTAGCGCTTCGGGCTCGGAGGAAGTGCCGATTCCGTCCACGAGTCTCAATGTTCTGGGAACCGGGAACGCTCGAAAGGTTATCCCATGCGAATCATGACATCGTGTCTACTGCTCTCCTCGCTGATCCTGCTTTCAGGCTGTGAATGGATGAAGAAGGGACATAAGCAAGGCCCAGGCCCCGTCAACAATTTGAAGGACCAAGGCTACGGTCCGCCGACCGCGGAGCAACTCGTTTCGTATTTGAACAAGGAAGCGGATCGGCTGACGAGCCTTGAGAGTTCCGATATCTCGATCGTCACCACGGTTCAGAAGCAGCGACTGCCCGGGCTCACCGGCTTCATGGTCGCCGAGAAATCGCGGAACTTCCGCCTCACTGGCGATGCCCTCTCGACGCAGTACGTCGATATCGGCTCGAACAACAATCAGTTTTGGTTCTGGGTGAAAGATGGCGACGCTCCGCTGTACTACTGCAGCTACGACAATTACGAGAAGGGCGTGAAGCTGCCGATGCCGTTCCAGCCCGAATGGGTGGTGCAGGCGCTCGGCATGGCGAAATACGACCCCACGCGTTCATACAAAGTTGAGTTGAAACGCGACACCTATGAACTGATCGAAAACACGACCGTCCAGGGCCAACCGGTGCGCAAGATCACCGTGTTTACGTCCGCGCCGATCAAAGACGCGACCTATCCACAAGTGATTGCTCATATCGTCCAAGATGCCGCCACCGGCAAGACAATCTGCCAGGCCAGCATCCGCCGCATGCGCCCCGCTTCCTACCGGACGGCGGAAGGGGAGGCCAACGTGTCGTACCCGTCGGATATTCTGTTGGAATGGCCCGCCGAGCAGATGAGCATGACGATGAAGATCGGCAAGGCGACGGTCAACAAGCGAATCACCAACGAAGAAGCCAGCCGTTACTTCACTCTACCAAGCTGGCCGGGCATCAAATCGGTCGACCTCGCCAACATGCCGCTACGCGGCAATCCGACCTCGCGCGATATTCGCCAGGCGGGCGGGATTCGCTGAGCCAAGTTCACCCATTCGTTGCATAAATTTGAGACACCCCATTCAACGAATGGGCGATTTCGTGCAACGAATCCAGGTCGTTTTGCAATGAATTGCAGGCGTTTTGCAACGAATTCCAGTCGATTTGCAATGAATCTTGGCCGTTTTGCAACGCATTTTGGGCATTTCGCAATGAATTTCCGCGCCCTTGTGGGGCAAGCTGCTACCTTGCCCTCCTATTGGCGAGCAAGCTGGCAACTTGTTCCACAATCGACCCAGTTTGCACCACACATATCAATCGCTACCATCTATTGCACATTCTAATCAATCAGCTACCATGTGCCGTCCGTTCCGCCTTTCAATTCACGGAGGAAATCCCGATGGCGATACGATTCGTTTTGGCCACGGTGGCCATGCTCAGCCTCGCAGCCATGTCGCTCGCCGAAGAAAAACCGCAACGGCTACCCATCGCTGACGAAGACGAAACGACGGTCCAGTTGCAAATTCGGTTCATCAGCGTCGAGGGACTATTGGCTGATTGGATTCACGAAGAGTTTCCGGGCTCCAAGAGTCCGCAGGGACGCGTACTCGGCGTGAAAGATTTTCGGCTCGTGGTTGGCGACGCGCAGGGAGACCGGCGAACGAACCTCTATTCGACGCCGATTCTGTCGCTCCGCGATGGCCAGAAGATAACCATGCATTCGGGTGAATTGCAAAAGCAAGTCCCCACCGCCGACGGGATCGCGCGGGAACGCCCGGCGATCGTCACCGCCAAGGAGCCACAACGCAGCCTGGGCTCCAAACTCGAAATTTCGGCCAATGCCAGCCACGACAAGACTTCGGTAAAGGTCAATCTTCGAGCCGAGATTGTTGATCGGCTTGCGGAGGAAAACGGATTCACATCTATCAAGACGACATCGACTCCTGCTCGCGAGTTGGTCATTCCCAACGGCCGAACTCTCTTGCTTGCCGGCGGAATGGTCGCCGTCCAATGGGATGAAACCGACTCACCCGTCAATACTGGGATCGAGTGCTTCGATCGACTGTTCCGAACCGAATCACGCGTGCATTCGCAACAACAAGTCTTCGTTCTGATCACCGCGAACATCGTTTATGAAGTCCAAGACGAGCCGGTGAAAACACACGTCCTCGATTCTTTCGCGGGATCGCTACTTGAGCGCAAGGCGCAAGCTGACAACCAAACAAAGACAATTCAAGCCAGCTTTTACGAATTCAGGTCGCGCACGGCCACAACGATGAAACTCTCCGACATCGTCGCTCTTTCAACCGGCGGCGTCAGCGACGAGATCATCTTGAACCAGGCGCGCACCACCGGGTCGACCTTTACGCTTACGGCGGAGAACATTCTCTATTTGAAGAAAAACAAGGTTAGCGATCGGCTGGTGGTTGAGTTGCAAAATTGCCGAAGTGAAAAGTCCCAGAATAAGTCGAGGCACGCGCAATGGGAACTACCGTAGGGCATTCTCGGACGGCCTTCCTTGGCCGTCTTTTTCATTCACTCATCCCGCTTCAACACCATCAACCACAACTTGCTATTCGCCTCGGTGATAAACTGCCGTGGGCGAGGTTCGCCCGCGCCGGCCACGCATATCATTAACAGGCCGACTTCATGACTAAAAATGCCCGCCTCGACTCGGCCCTTTTCATCGGTGAAGTCGATCTCGGCCGGTTTGCTCTTGTCGTCGATCCGCACGCGGGCACGCTTCTCCGGGTCGATACCTGTCTTGATGGTGACATTTTCCCCTTCGATTACCAGGGTTGGCTTCTTGTCGATCAGGCGTTCCTCGGTGATTGATTCGCCGCGCGTTTCGATGCGGACAATCCGCCACTTCCCTTCGAGCTTCGATAGCTTCTTCTGCTCGACATCAATGGTTCGTGGGACCGGCAGTGTCTCGGCCGCCGTGAAGTTCTCGATCCGCCAGACGTGTTGCGTCTTGCGGACGACGGCATCGAAGGACTCCAGTTCCTTCTTCAGGCGGACCGCGGTTACGGCAACGTTATCGAAGGCCTTGTAGAGGTGAATCCGTTTATCCAATTTGTCGAAAGAGAAATGGGCCGGGCCGATCCGCTCGTTCTCTTCCAGCAATCGCAGCCAGGCCGACGCGGGGACGAGGGCCGGCTCCGCGATCGGGGCGAATTTGCTTTCGAGCCAGACCCGTTCGCCGTCGGCAGTTAGCGACACCATCACGTGGACTTTCCAGCCCTCGCGCGTCATCGAAATCTGGTGCACCTCGGCCGTCAACATCACCGGTTCGTGGCCGAGTTCCTTGAGTAGCTTGCCGATTTGGGCACTGTCGAGGGCATCCTTCGGCTTCTCCGGGTCCGCGGAGCGAAGGCCGGCGGGCGTGATGAAAAGGAAACCCATCAACATCAGTGTGCGGCCCATCCGAATCCTCCGGCCTTTAAGACACGGCCACGGAAGGCCGTCCTACGAAGAACAACCTTCGCGCAAGTTTCCAACGTTTCCTCGTTCGCAGTGTTAGCAAGGTAACGGATGAGCGTCCTTGCGTCGAGATCAACGAGCCTTCGCTACTGGGCGCATGTTCAACGCCATAGAATTTGGCAGCGTTCGCGACTCTTGAATGCCATTTATGGGTCGATTATGGTACGCTGATGAGGGTGTGAAGTAACCGTTAAGGGAGCATGACGATGCGGCATGGCATTTTTGTCGGTTTGCTGCTTGCGATCATCGGATTGAGCGGTAACCATTTGCCGGCGCAGGCACCCGTTCAAGTGCCGAAAATCCCCAAGGAAGAACCTAAATTCGAATGGCCCCGGGAGATCTTGGGAAAAAACTTGGATTTTTGGGTGCGCTCGATGAGGGAATCGAAAGACGCCAGCACGCGCGACCAGGCGATTCGAATCATTCCGCTTTTCGGGCCCGATTCACGCAAAGCCGCCAGTGCCAATCTTCTCTACGCCTTGACCAAGGATCCCGATATCAATGTCCGCCTGACGGCGATCGCCACGGTGCCACTTATTGGCTTCGATGGGGCTGAATTGGAAGCCGGCCTGACGGCGTTGACCAACATGATCAAGCCGGGTTCCGGTGCGGCGAACCACACTCGTTATGAAGTGACGCAAGCGCTCGGCAATTGCGGGCCGATCGCTAAACGGGCCATCCCGACCCTTGTTACTAATACGATTATCGACCCGACTTCGTGGCAAAACCGCAAGGCCGCGGCCGAGGCCCTTGGGAAACTGGGCCAGCCGACCGCCGCGGGAGAAGGTCCCGATATCGAGGCAGTTAAGGGACTGATTAAATGCTTGAAGACGGAGACTTCGCATCAGGTCCGCCGTGAAGCGATCAATTCGCTCATGGTCCTCGGCCCGCCGACCGTCGAGGCCGTCTGGAGAGATCTGCGAAGCGCCCTCGAGGTTTCGGCAAGGGACAACGACCGTAGTATCGTCATCTGGTCCCATGTGGTCTTTCTTCGCTCTGATTTTCCCGTCAAGCCGGGCGATCCACACATGGCGGCACTCACCAAGCTGATCCACACGACCGAACAGAGCCATCGCATCGAGGCGATTCAAGCGATTGGCGTTCTCGGCGACGAGGGGAGGTCGCGATTAAACGAACTGATCGCGCTGGCGAAGAGCGACAAGGAAGAGCCGGCAATTATCGCTTCCGCCCTCTGGGCGATGTCGCAGATGCCGTGCGAAGCCACCAAAATCCTACCGATCATCGACAATTTCAAACGCGCCCCGAATGAACTCATCAAACAGGCGGCGGAGACGGCGTACAAGACTCTCACCGTGAAGCCCGAACCGGAAAAGAAAGAAGTGGCGCCGCCGAAGAAGTGATCGGTGGAATCCCCATTCTCTTGACGATCACGCAACATCCGAGCCCGAAGCGCCAGCAAGGGAATCGACTCCCTTGCTGGCGCTTCGGGCTCGG
>JAIOQJ010000161.1 GCA_021413475.1 Planctomycetota bacterium
CCTCCTGTAGCCTCTTTGAAACAACATAGCGTCCGTAGAGTGCCAGTTCGGGGTCGGTGTTCAGAAACCACCGTGCTCCCAGGCGGACCATCCATGAAAAGGCCGGCAAGGCGATGGGCATGCCGATCGCCCTTCGTAACTCGCGCAGGAAGATCTTCTGCGAAACCGGATTGGGCGACGAGGCGATGTAGGCGCCTTGCATGGCGGGATCGATCAGGGCACGCTCGAATAGACGATTCAGGTCCGCCTCGTGAATCCAACTCATCCCCTGGGTGCCGTTTCCTATGGTGCCGCCAAAACCAAGTCTCACCAGCAGTCGAAGCCTCGCAAGCGCGCCGTTACCCGCACCGCGATCGCGACCGATCACAAAGCTGGTTCGTAAGACGACGGAGCGTTGAGAAGGGAGCACGCTCGTGCGGAATTCTTCCTCCCACGCTCGACCCACGAATGGCGCGAGACCAACGCCAAAAGGCGATTCCTCGGTGCAAACGACATGCGGCGGATCGCCGTAGATATGAGCCGTGCCCATTTGTACCCACACGGGCGGTGGCGATGCGACGCTACGGACGGCCATTCCCAACACGCGTGTGGCTTCCACGCGAGAGCGGAGAATCTCATCCTGATGTTCAGGAGTCTTGACGCAATCGACACTGCGCCCCACCAAGTTGACCAAACCGACCGCACCGTCCAGTTCCCGCCGCCATTCACCCAGCGTGCGGGCATCCCAACTTACATGCCGCCAGGGTCCAGTCGGTTTCGGTGGATGACGCGACAGCAGTACAATTGACGCCCCGGCGGACGCCAGGTGCGTCGCCAGTGACACTCCCAGGAAACCGCTGCCGCCGGCGATGATGATGGGCCCCGCGCCCAATCGATCATTCATCGATGAATCCTCGCTCCAGGCTCGATCAGATATCACCATCGTTGAAACCGCGAAATGCCGGTGGTTTTAACCACATCGGAGATCACCATTTTCTCGTATCCGCAGGATGTGTGCATAACCGAGACGTGAGAATGGCGACGGATACGTCGTGTGCGATCAGAAAATGAATCGCTCAGTCCTCGATCCAACCCTGGCCTTCGTCAAGCAAGATTTGCTTCATCGCGGCAATCCAGGCGGGATGATCGTTCAGGCAGCGGCAAGCGTGCAGGCGTTCGCCCCCCACGGATTTGAAATGCTCTGCCGATTCGTGCCCGATCTCGTCGATCGTTTCCAGGCAATCGACCGTGAAGCCAGGCAACACAATGAACACCTTCTTGCGGCCCGATTGAGCGAGTTTCGTGAGAACGTCGTCGGTGTAAGGCTTCAGCCACTGGCTGCGTCCGAAACGCGACTGGTACGTCTGCGTCCAACGGCCCTCCGGAAACTGCACGATTTTTTGCAGCGCCCGCGTCGTGCGGACGACATGCGTCGCGTAGGGATCGCCTCGCTGAGCGTACTTCTGCGGGATGCCGTGGAAGCTGTAAACGTAGTGATCCGGCTCGAAATCGAGCTTCGCTCGTTCTTCGCGAATAATGGTGGCCATGGCGTCGAGATAAGCGGGGTGATCGTAATACGGTGCAACCACTCGCAAGGCGGGCACACGCCGCGTTTTCATCAGCGCGTGAAAAAGCACATCGGTCGCCGAGGCACACGTCGTGGCGGAATATTGCGGATACATCGGCAAGGCGATCAGGCGATCAACCCCTAGGGCGATCATTTCGTTAACAACATCCGCAACCGGCGGATTGCCGACTTGCATCCCGAAACGGACGAGCACGTCCGGCATCAGTTTTTGCAGAAGTTCCGCCTGACGTCGAGTGTAATGCAGCAATGGCGAACCAGTGTCAGGGCTCCAGATCCGCTGATACTTGGCGGCGGATTCAGCCGGCCGTGTGATCAGCACGCGGAAATTGAGGATGAACCACCAAAGCAAGCGTGGCACTTCAATCACCCGACGATCGCTCAAAAATTGGCGCAAATACTTACGCAACGCCGAAGAAGTGGGGGCATCCGGCGTACCGAGCTGGATCAAGAGAATTCCGGTCATCAGTTCTCTGAAAGGCAAGTTTTGTAGGGTGGGCCGAGTCTTCGAGGCCCACCATTCGCTCGAAAAGGTGGGCCTCGAAGACTCGGCCCACCCTACAAACGCCGCTTACGGCTTCTTGCAGCCGGGCCCTTCTTTGGGGGCCTGCTTTTCGGTGATGTGGCCGCTGTCTTTCAGGGCCGTCGCTTTATCGGCATTGATCTGAATGTAGCTCTGCCACTGGTCGGGCACATCGTCCTGGGCGAAGATCGCCTGCACGGGGCATTCCGGGACGCACGCTTCACAATCGATGCACTCGGAAGGATCGATGTAAAGCATGTTGTCGTCGTGATAAAAGCACTCGACTGGGCAGACTTCGACGCAGTCGGTGTACTTACAATCATTGCAGTTGGCGGTTACGACGTGAGCCATGACGTATGGGTTCCTTTCATCCGGGTTGCTGACACACTTTCCTCACCATTATAGAGAGATGGGAGAAAGATAAGTCGCTGATCCCGCGAATAGACCAGTTACCTTTTAATCCTTACATATCGGCATAAAGCTTGTCCAGTGCAAGTGTTTTTTCTGTTTGGTGCGGATGTTCGGAGGGATGATGTAGCGTTTTGTCTTCGCTCCGAAGGAATCGCGATCGTTTTGGATTTAGCCCCGGATGGGGCGGCGGAATGTAGCCCCGGTCGAGG